>JAFOEP010000065.1 GCA_017380115.1 Clostridia bacterium
AATCATATCTTTCGCTTTCAAGAGTCATTGGTCCCCAGATTGTGTGAGAAACAAGGTAATTGAGAGTGTTGCTGATTTCTTCTTCATTATCTTTTGAAGAATTTTTGATTTTAGTAAAAATACTTAAAGCATTTGTTTCGTCAAACGAACAGAGTAACTCGTTAACGTCATCGAAGATAGCAAGAAAATCAGAAACGTTTTTTTCATAGCTTTCTTTGTCTCTGTCAAAATAGTTTTGCATAATTTTTTTGTAAAGTGAATATGCGTAATTGTCAAGCAACTGTCTGACGACAAATAATATGGTATAGTTCATATTGTAGGTTTTGTTGTTGCTGTTTAAAAGCAATTGACAGCATTTTAAAAGCTTTTTGTTATCGTAAGCAGGGGCAATTCTGTCATAAAGTGAAGTGTGTCTGATTTCAGGGGTTGGTCTTGTGCACATTGTTGAGCCAACATCTGTCTGACTGTTGTTTGTTGAATAACAAGTATCGAGAAGTATTTTGTATGCGTTGTAAATATCTGCGTTATCTTCTGCGTAACGTCTTGAAACGTAACTCTTAATCCAATTTTCAGTATCAAGTTGTTTGTCGCTTGTCATAATTTCAAACATCATTTCCTGATAAACAGGATTCTGTTCAATCGATTCAGGGAAAAAGCCGACACCACGAACGTTTTTGTGTTCATTAATCAAATCAATATATTCATTTTTTGAAAGACCTTCAATATCTCCTCTGAGACTGATGTGAGGACTGTTGTTGTGAGAATTTCCGATAACAAAGTCGTTGTTGTCAAAATAATTCGTTTTGTCGTGCATTGAACCATCAATGTCAAACACAAGCTTGTCACAATTTTTGATACCATCAAGAAAATATTTGTCATAACCCTCAGATGGGAAAACAAGGCAAGGTTTTTCACTGTCAACGCAGAAATTAAGCAATCTTTCAAGCTCTTCTGCATTCTTTTTTAAATATTTTTCTTTACCTTTCTTTTCATCAAAATTGCAAAGCTGGTTGCACATATAATAATTTGCAGTTCCGATATTTTCTTCCTGGAAAAACATATATTCTTTAAAGATTTTTTTGAATCCCTTGTCAGAAATATCAATTTTAAAGGTGCTTGGGAAAGCAGACCATTTTTGGATTTTATAGTTTTTTGTTCTACCAAAAAGCTTGAGAATACCTTTTGAAAGCTGACCGTTGTATGTTGAAAGAATTGGTTCAATATCAAGTTCTTTCATTCTGTTGAAGATTTTTTTTGCAAGAACAAGTTCTTCATCATATTTGCCGTAATCGTTTCTTGGCAAAAACATATCAATTTTGCCTGTCATTTGCCATGCAAAGAATGCAGGACCGCTGACATAATAACCTGCACTTCTTTCGGACATACCGCTTTTGACAAGGGCGTTAAATAAAATTGCATCATTGCCAACAACATTAAGGGCCATATTTATACCGTTCATTGCCATAATATCAAGCTCTTTTTCCCATCTTTGCCAATCCCAGAGCCAAGTTGAGTTTGAGGCAGTTATGTAGTCAAGATAAACTCTTTTATCCTGTTTTATAACTTTTTTGAAATCATCGCAGGGAAGGGGAGCTTCTTTTATTTTCAGTTCAAGTTCAGAACAGTGGGCGAGATATGCATTGCAGTATTTTTTTAAATAGCTCCAATAGGCGTGAGCCAATGAAACGGTGTTGTTTCCCTTTAAAAGAATTTTACCGTCTTTTTTTGTGTATTCACAGACATCAAAACCGTTTTCTTTTTCTATTTTTTCAAAAATAAAACTATCAACAATTTCAGGAGTGTTTCTTGAAATCAGATTCTTAATATTTTCCATAATAACCTCGCCAACAAAATATGATATATATAAACATAATTCTATCATATATAGTTAAAAAAATCAATCAGAATAAATATATAATGATTAACGAATTAAACTTAATAAAAATATTATGCTGTACTTGACAATTAAAAAATAATTGTTTATAATATTCAAGTGTTTTGGAAACAATAAACAATATATGGAGAGTTGTCCGAGCTGGCCGAAGGAGCACGATTGGAAATCGTGTAACAGGTCAAAGCCTGTTCGAGGGTTCGAATCCCTTGCTCTCCGCCAAAAATAGAAGGTAGTACCGCAAGGTGCTACCTTTTATTTTTTATTTGATTAAAGCAAGGGATTCGAACACTGAGAGGGTGAGGAGCGTTAAGAAAACAGTCCGGTGGACTGTTTATAGCTCCGAAGTCCGAGCAGCTATGCTGCGAGGTCGGCAGATTGCGAAGCAATATGCATCCCTTGCTCTTACGCATAGAAGGACGCTAATTTTGATTCAATTGGCGTCCTTTTTTGTATAGCTAAAACAGCACCTATCTTGAAACGATCAAGATAGGTGTAGCTTTTGAACAGTTTTCTTTAGAACTGCTGTTTTTTTGATATTATATTTTTTAACAAAAAACTTTACACAAAATTTGCCTTTGATATCAACAGTGAGAGGTCAAACGCATCGATAATACCGTCTTTGTAAATATCTGCAGCAATAAAACTTGCTGTGCCTTCTTCTAACGATTTTTCCATATTGATGATTGCCGTCATAACAGACACATCAAAAGCGTCAACATAACCGTCACCGTTGAGATCACCCGGAATTGAAATGTAATAGCTTTCTATTGTCTCACCGTCAAGTACAACGTCAAGTTTGCTGTCTGTCCCTAAACAACTCATATTGTCGTATTTGCACTCAAATCCGGATATTTCAATAAAATCATCCATGTTTTCGATTCCTTCCGGCAAACCGTAAACGACATTGCCTTCGATCAAGCAGTTATTTTTGAAATAAAAATAATTTTCGGTGAATTTCGAAGTCAATTGCATATCATTTTTATAAAGTGATCCGAATACCGTGTTTTCTGTTATCAGCGAGTCGTTTTCATCATACCAACCCAGAAAGCTGTTGCTTTCATTTGCAGAGCCTTTCAGAGAAAACCAATCTCCGAGCAATCCGCTTGTTTTGCCCTCAACGTTTCCTAAACCCTCAACGGTGTAATTGATGTTTATAGTCGGTAGCTGACTGTACTGATAGGAATAAGAGGGGTAAATTGTATATTGAGAATCGTTGTATCTGAAAAATGAATCGGCGTTTTCTGTATAGAATTTTCCTGGGTTTTTGTCAGAAACGGACAGATCGAAGAATATGTTACGATAACTTCTGCCTCTTCCCGACACATATTTATCGATCACGCAATCGACGGTCGTTTGAGTTGACGGGTAGATGCTGACTGTAAATTTTCTGTTTGTGGGTATTCTCAGGACAATGCAATTTTCTTCAACGTTTGTGGCAATGCTGTAATTCTTTGAACTGATTTTTGAGTTTACAGAACGGTTTATAACCTGACTGCATATAATGCCTGTTGTTGCTTCGGTAACTTGAACGGTATCGACATTATATAACCTGTATATTACTGACGAGTTTTCACGTGTTAATACGTTTTCGTCCAGATACATCGTATAAGCGTAGTATGTTGCCGCATCGTGAGCACAGAAAAAATTGTTTTTTACTACCTGATGTTTTATAAAAAAATTGATAAATGAATTGATAATACTGTTTTTTCCACTTACATTTAGAATATCTGACAGAGTACCCAGAATTACAAATATATTGTCACTTTCTGAAATCGAACCGTTCACGAACGGACAAAAATAGTTTTTCAAAAATCCAAAAAGCGTAGTTTCGTATGAAGTTCCTTCAAGCATTTTTTTGTTGTAATACTCGTCAAGTGAGGACGCTTCATTTGATAATTTGTCCATCAAAATATCTGTTGGTAATTCACCGTCATTGAAATTGAGATATTCGTTATCGCAATAGTTTGAATAGTAGGTCTTCATTCCGGCAAGATATTCATAGTTATACGAAATCGGTTCGCAGTTTGTTTTACTGACGAAAGAATAAGTCGTTCCGTATTTGCCGAAACCCCAGTCGCTCGGCATCAATTTTGTAATAAGATCTTCAGGGTTTACAATATTAAAGATACGATCATACATCGGATCTTTAAGGTCGGGTGCAGAGGAATTATTGGGAGTTGCAAAGGTGTAAGTATAAACGTTCTTTTCGTCGATGTTCTTGCCTGAGATGTTTTTTTCTTTAATTATTTTTGCGGCAAGAAGATTAGCCGCAGCGGCTCCACGGCTGTGACCGGTAATGAGTAGCTTGACGTCATAAGAGGAGCAGTATTGGTTAATGTAGTTTTTGAGATAACCGTAAACATAGTCTCTTGCATCGGCAAAACCGAGGTGAGTGACGCCTTTTTCACTGTCACCGGCATAAGATTGTTTGCGTTCCAGACCGTATGGGTCAAAGTTTGAGTTCCATTGCTCAGAATTTGAGCCACTCAGACAAACGACCAGAGTTCTGTATTTTTTGCCTTCTACGGAAATATCGTAATGGACGATAAAAAAGTCTTCTTCGTCTCTGTCGGAGGCGTAAGCATAATAATTCGTGTCGGTAAAGGCTCCGAAATTATTTTTAAGGCTCAACAGTGTTTTAACGATATTTCTGTTACTGTTTACAATTATCCTGGAAGCATATCTGCACAGCTCATGGTTGTAAACAGCGGAGTCCGTCTCAAAAAGCGAACTGTCAAAAGACAGGTCTCCGACGCCGTTTTCCGCATAAATAGCCAAAGGAGAAGCCAATATGGAAAATACTAAAACCAGTATGATACAATTTACTTTTATTAATGCTTTTTTCATAAGTTTCCTCCTTGTGGCTGTAAAATAATTATTTTTTTAATTGTAGCATATTTAATTATATTTTTCAATAATTTATAAATTATAAAATATTATAAATTATAATCAGTAAAAATCTATGCAAAATTGTCAATGATATGTTACAAAAACAAAAAATCTCGCTGTCGATGTTCAACCTCTGCTTATTTTAGCCGTG
>JAFOEP010000066.1 GCA_017380115.1 Clostridia bacterium
ATAATGTTAAAATAACAGGAACAATACCTGTGCTTGAAATAAAAAATCTTGACACATCTGTAAGCTTCAAGAATGTGCCAAAAACTTCGGGTATATCAATGCCGTCTAATATTTCATACACAATTTCTCCGTCAAGCGTTGATGTCGCTGCCGCAAAAGATGTTCTGGGCAGTATGAATATGCTTGATGTCGGAGTGATAGATTTCAGAGAAGTTGCTGCAGGAACTAATATTTTCACATTTAAAGTTGAGGATATTACAAGTGCAAAAGTTGTAGAAGATATTGAAGAATTTACTGTAACAGTAAATGCATCGAACGTATCAAGTGCAGTAATGAGTATTCCGATAAAAAATGCTGAGATAACAAATGTACCGAGTGGATATAAAGCTTCATTGGTTGAAAAAGTGTATTCTATTGAAAATGTAACATTTGTTGGCCCGTTGTCAACGATAGAAAATCTTGATGCAGATGATATTAAGGTGACGGTTGATCTTAACGGTATTTCAGAGGTTTCAGAAGGAAATCATAATGTGAACGCAATAATCAGCATAAATCAAAACGGGGTTTGGGCTTACGGTAAATATAACGTATCAGTCAAATTGTTCAGATAAAAATAATGCCAGGTACCAAAAATAGTACTTGGCATTTTTGTGGTTTAAAAATTGTGCAAAAAAATAACAGTTTTGTGTTAGAATATAAAAAAAGATAAATTGGCAGGTAAAACGTATGTTGAATTTAATTTACGGCAGAGCCGGCAGTGGGAAAACAAAATATATAAGCGATAAAATTTGTTCGTCAATAAAACAGAACAACAAACAAATAATTTTAGTTGTGCCTGAGCAGATTTCTTTTGCAAGTGAAAGAAAAATGCTTGAACTTCTTGGCCCTGTTGATTGTAACAGGGTTGAAGTCGTTATGAGCTTTACTCATATTGCACAAAGCGTTTTTAAATTGTATGGCTCAAACAATTTGCCGACACTTGATAAAAGTGGTAAAAGCATAGTGATGAGTATGGCGCTTGAAGCCGTTGCTGACAAGCTTGAAATATATTCTAACAAAATTCAACATTCATCTATTATAAACGATATGATAACTCTGACGACAAAATTCCGACAGAGTGCAATTAATGACGAAATGATTCAGGAAGCCCAGAATAAAATTGAAGACGAGCTTCTGAAGAAAAAATTGTCGGAAATAAATCTGATTATGATGACGTATAATGCTTTGCTTGAAGGCAAGTATTATGACCCTGACGACAAACTTACTTTGCTTTCAAAATCACTTGAAGAGTTTGAGTTTTTCAAAAATAAAACTGTATTTGTAGATGGATTTTCGGGATTCACTCAGCAGGAATATAAAATAATAGAAAAAATGATTACACAATGCGATGAAGTCTATTTTTCGATTTGTACTGATGATATTTTCGGAAACGAAGACAGCTTTGGCGTTTTTGCACCGTCACAAAAAACTGCACGCAAATTGATTAATATTGCGAAAAAGAACAACGTCAGAGTCAATACACCTGTTGAGGTGGTTTCTGACAAATATAAATCTGATGAGATTGAAGCAATAGAAAAAAATATGTTTTCAAAAAACAAAGATGTACTTTCAAAGTGTGAAAACATAAAGATTTTATCGGCAGAAAACAGGATTGAAGAATGTGATTATATTGCATGTGAGATAAAACGATATCTCAAAAAAGGTTACAGATGCAGGGACATAGCCGTTGTGTCAAGAAACAGCGATGCTTATGATAGTCTGATGAAAAAGGCACTTGAAAAATGTGATATTCCTGTTTTCAACGATAAACGCACTCCGATACAGCAACAGCCGTTGTGCGTGTTTATAAAGTGTGCGCTTGAAATTGCAGTTAACGGAATAAACAATGATTCAATATTCAGAATGTTAAAAACAGGCATAACAGAAATTTCTATCGAAGAAATATCAGAAATTGAAAACTATGCATTAATGTGGGATATAAGAGCATCTGATTGGAGAAAGCCGTTTGTTGAAAGTCCTTATGGATTTGGCGGACTTGTGATTGACGATGCAGATGTTAAGCTTGAAAAACTTAATGAAACAAGAAAACAGATTATTGAACCACTTGACAGATTTTTAAAGAAAATCAAATCGGCAGTTGATGCAAAAACTGCGTGTGAAAGCATTTATAATTTTCTGAAGGATGTTAATGCACCTGAAAACCTGAAAAAAATTGCTGTTGAATTTAATAAAACAGGTGAAAAAGAAATAGCTGTTTTGCAGGAAAGAGTCTGGGATTGTGTGATGTCGGTGCTTAATGATGTCGCCAATCTTACAGGTGATACCAAAAAAAGTGCAGCAGAAATTGAAACACTGATAAACATAGCGTTTTCTTTGCAGGACTTAGGCAATTTGCCTCAGGGGCTTGATGAAATTGTTGTCGGAGATGTTATGAGAACAATAATGAACGAGCCTAAGATAGTGTTTGTTCTTGGCGTGAATGACGGTGTGTTCCCGAAAAACACAAATGAAAGCGGAACTTTTTCTTATAGAGAAAAAAATATTCTCAATAGTGTCGGAATAGAGTTTGACGATACTCCCGAAGAAGAATATACGCAAGAGAAATTTTTGTGCTATAAAACTTTTTCTTGCCCTGTTGAAAAACTGTATGTATCATTTTGCAGAAGTGATATTGCAGGAAATGAAATGCAACCTTCAGAATTCGTCAATGAATTAATGACTCTTTATGACAATGTTGAAATAGTATTTTTGTCAGCAGAAGATTCTGAACAGTTTGTTGAAAGCGAGAAAACAGCATTCAGAATTATATCTGAAAAATGGAATGATAACGATTCCTTTTCAGAAAGTTTAAAGTGTGTTTTTGAAAACAGGGAAGAATATAAAAATTCTTTGAAGTTGCTTGAAAATATGTCC
>JAFOEP010000067.1 GCA_017380115.1 Clostridia bacterium
CGTTCTTTCTTTTCAAGAATATGATAGCCGATGAAAGCGCAAAGGAGGATACAGTATGAATGAAATTGCCGCGTTATTTTATCAAATTGGTGAGCCTTACGCCGCCGGTCTTTTTGAGGAACCGGAAAAAGGCTATTTTTATCGTCATTCCCTGGAAGGTAATATTAACCCATCAAGAGACATCGAAACGATTAACCTTGAACTTCTTTTTTCCGACCTTGAACTTATAGAAAGAAGAATTGACAGACAAACGAAAGCCATGAAAGGCGACAAATCTCTTGCCAAGGAAGTTGAATTTCTTAAAAGAGCACACAGTGAGATGGAAAGCGGTAAAATGGCAAGACTTATCGAATGTGATGACGATGAAAAAGAAATTCTTTATTCTATCGCTTTACTTACAACAAAACCTGTTATTTATGCTTGCAATATGAGCGAAGACGATTTTGTTAACGGTATTACAACAAACGAAAGATACAATGCTGTTTGTAAAATTGCAGAGGAAGAAAACTCAGAAGTTCTTCCGATTTGTGCTGAACTCGAAGCTGAAATTGCATCTTTGTCAAAAGAAGAAAAAGAAATGTTCCTCAGTGATTTGGGTATTGATGCAGGTGGTCTTGACCTTCTCATTCAGAGAAGCTACAATTTATTAGGATTGATTTCCTATCTTACTGCCGGTGAGCCGGAAGTCAGAGCATGGACTATTAAAAAAGGTACAAAAGCTCCTCAGGCAGCAGGTATAATTCACTCTGACTTTGAAAGAGGTTTTATCAGAGCAGAGGTTGTCTCCTTCAACGACCTTATAACTAACGGTTCAATGCAAGCATGCAAAGAAAAAGGTCTTGTCAGAAGTGAAGGAAAAGAATATGTTATGAATGACGGTGACATTGTTCTTTTCAGATTTAATGTTTAATTAATAAAAAAACAAACACGATTGGTTAACGCTGAGCGTTGACGAATCGTGTTCTTTTTTGTTATGAAATTGTTTTATTGTTTATTTCATCAAGAGCTTTTGAAATGAAATCTGAGATTGAGGAAGATCCTATATCTCCTACCCCACGTTTTCGGACCGAAACAGTATTTGTTTCTGCTTCTTTGTCACCGATTACAAGCATATATGGGATTTTCTGAAGCTGTGCTTCACGCAATTTATAACCAAGTTTTTCGCTACGGTCATCTATTTCAACTCTTACAATTGAGTTTTCAGCCAATTGCTTTTTAACTTCATAAGCTGCATCAAGATGTCTGTCTGCAATAGGTACAATTCTTATTTGTTCAGGTGCTAACCAGAGTGGGAATGCACCGGCATATTTTTCAATCAACAATGCAAGTGTTCTTTCATAACAACCAATTGATGTTCTGTGGATTATGCAAGGATTTTTCTTTGTTCCGTCTTTATCAACATATTCCATTCCGAATTTTTCTGCAAGAAGCTGGTCAATCTGAATTGTTATCAAAGTATCTTCTTTGCCGTGAACATTCTTAATCTGAATATCAAGCTTAGGACCGTAGAATGCTGCTTCACCAATTCCCACTTTATATGGAATTTCAAGATGGTCAAGTATTCTTCCCATCATATTCTGAGCTTCATCCCACTGTTCTTTTGTTCCTATATATTTTTCTTTGTCTTCAGGATCCCATTGAGAGAATCTGTATGATACATCTTCATAAAGGCCAAGTGTTTTCAACATATAAATTGCAAGTTCAAGACAATTTCTGAACTCATTTTCAAGTTGTTCATCAGTACACATAAGGTGACCTTCTGAAATTGTAAACTGACGCACACGAATAAGTCCGTGCATTTCTCCACTTGCTTCATTTCTGAAAAGAGTAGATGTTTCATTGTATCTTAACGGAAGGTCTCTGTATGACCTTGCTCTGTTGAGGTATGCCTGATATTGGAACGGGCATGTCATTGGTCGGAGTGCAAAAACTTCTCCTTCGCTTTCAGGATCACCCATAACGAACATTCCGTCAAGATAATGGTCCCAATGTCCTGAAAGTTTATATAATTCTCTTTTTGCCATATAAGGAGTTTTTGTGAGAAGCCATCCCCTCTTTTGTTCTTCATCTTCAACAAATCTTTGAAGCAACTGAATAATTCTTGCACCTTTTGGCAAAAGAATCGGCAATCCTTGTCCTATAACATCAGATGTTGTGAAAAGCTCAAGCTCTCTTCCAAGCTTGTTATGGTCACGTTTTTTGGCTTCTTCAAGCTGGACAAGATATTCTTCAAGCAATGTTGCTTTCGGAAAAGCTGTTCCGTAAATTCTTTGAAGCATCTTATTTTTCTCGTTGCCTCTCCAATATGCACCTGTGCATGAAGTCAATTTAAATGCTTTTATTGCACCGGTTGACGGAATATGTGGCCCTGCACAGAGTTCATCAAATTCGCCCTGTTTATAAAAAGAAATATTTTCTCCCTTTGAAGCATGTTCTTTGATAAGCTCAACTTTATATGTTTCATTCTTTTCATTCATAAAAGCAATTGCTTCATCTGGTGTCATTTCATATTTTTCAATAGAAAGGTTTTCTTTGACAATTTTTTTCATTTCAGCTTCAATCTTTTCAAGAACATCAGGTGTAAATGAAAATTCACTGTCAAAATCATAATAAAAGCCGTTATCAACTGCCGGACCAATTGCTAATTTAACTTCCGGATAAAGTCTTTTAACCGCTTGTGCCAAAACGTGAGAAGCAGAATGACGAAAAGCTTTTTTACCTTCTTCATCATCAAAAGTCAAAAACTCAACTTCGCAGTCATCAGTAATTTTTGTTTTTAAATCTTTAATTTCCCCATCAATTCTGCAAACACAACATGCTTTACACAATGCAGGGCTGATTTCTTTTGCAATTTCAATAGCAGTAATCCCGCTTTCAAATTGTCTGACATCGTCTCTGAGTTTAACGTTAATCATTTTTATCCTCCTAAAAAAATAAGCTCATCCCAAAAAACTGGGATGAGCAATAAGTTTATTACCCACGGTTCCACCCGTATTGCTTCACAAAAAGAAGCCACTCTTTATAACTTTAACGCAGTTCTACGTTGACCTTAATCAAAGCTTTCGGCCACTCTCAGAAGTGGTAATTGATTTTTATTTCTTACAACTGCTCACAGCTACACAGTCGCTCTCTGAAAGAAACGCACAAAATCAATCTTCTTCATCAACAATTTATATAATTTTATCATACACAAATTATTTTGTCAACTTAATTTTCATTCTTCACTTTGTTTTGTGCTGTTTTGGATATTTCTTCTGACAAAAAGACTTTTCATAGCCTCTTTATTAAACGGGATAAGAGGATAAAGATAACTTACGCCCGTTACTGTTTTTGTTGTTGCAATCAAAACAATAAGCAAAACTATTCCTGCAACAAAGCCGTACCAATTGAACAACGCCGTCAGAACAAGCAAAAATACTCTTGAAAACTTGAACGCATAACCTAACTCAAAGCTCGGTTGAGAATAATTTGCAACCGTTACAAATGCCATATACAAAACTACTTCGGCAACAAACCACTTTGCGTTAACTGCAAACTCCCCTAACACCAGTGCACCTATGACGCTAAACGATGCACTCAATGAATTCGGTGTGTTCAGAGAAGCCAATTTCAACGCATCTACAACAAGTTCAATGATTAAAAGCTGAGCAATTACAGGAAGCGTAACCGTTTCTTCAATTTTTATAAAATCAAGCCAATATGGTATCCATTCGGGATTCCTTATAAACAAATACCAGACGGGCGTCAAAATCATTGTAAGGAAAAAAACCAGCAATCTTACATAACGAAGATAACTTCCGATATTGGATGGAAAATAATAGTCATTTGAATCCTGAATAAAATCTAAAAAGCAAGTATTAATTATCATTGCAGAGGGTGAATTATCTATCATAACAATTATATTCCCCTCTGCAATCGTCGCTGTTGCCGCATCAGGTCTTTCAGTATATCTTATCCTTGGAAATGGGTTATACCATTGTTTCGGAACAATACATTCCGCAAGACTTTGTTGTCCCATAGCAAGTGTATTGACCTGTATATTATTTATCTTGTTAATTATTTTTTTCAGCGCTTTTTTATCAACAATATTATCAAGATAACAAACTATTATATCTGTATGCGATTTTTTACCTGCCGACATAACCTTTATTGTCAGATTGGGGTCTCTTAATCTTCTTCTTATTAATGCAGCATTAAAAACCAATGTTTCTGTGAAACCATCGTGTGAGCCTCTTAAAACTCTGTCGCTGTCCGGCTCTTCAAGTGACCTTATCGGATAGGTTCTGCAATCTATCATTATCACTTCGTTAAAACCGTCTATAATCATAGCCAGGGTTCCCGAAAGAACTTGTGTGCAGACAGTATTTATATCACTTTCAACGTCTGTTTCTGTGTAAGTTATATATCTGTTGCAAAACTCTCTTGTAGTTTTACATTTTTCAACATCTTTCTTTTCCAGTTTTGTCAGATATTCAAGCATTTTTTCAAGAATTTCATCTTTAGTAAATGCGTCAATAAAATACATTTTTGCAACTTTATCACCGATGTACATTTCTCGACCGATTAAATCAAAGTTTTCACTTATCCTTAATTTGTTATCAAGCAACTTAGCATCTTCTTTTATATTTCCTGTTATTTTTTGCATTATATTCAATCCTTTATTTTTTCTATTATTTTTATTCCCTTATTAATTTTAATTATTCGTATACAAAACGTAATCCTGTCTCAATCTTTCCCATAAATTAGAATTCACAAAACCTGTCTGTTCCAACCCGCTGTATCTTTGATATGCTTTGACAGCGTTTTCAGTTGCCTTACCAAAAATTCCGTCAACTGATATTTTTGGTATTGAACTTACATTATCTGCAACAGTATTCAAAAATATCTGAAGCTGTCTGACATATTCGCCTCTTGAACCATTCAACAAAATAAATCCGGGATATATAAAATATCTGAAAGGTTTATATTCATTTGGCAAATTTTTTAAAATATTATCATACGACTGAATTAATTTATTCCATGTGTTTCTTCCTACGATTCCATCTGCTGTCAGATTATTATTTTTCTGAAAATTCACAACTGCTCTTCTTGTTGCAGGTCCAAATATTCCATCAACTTTTATCTGGTCTGTTCTGTTATTGAAAAAGTCAATAAATTTTAAATAATACTGAATCAAACGAACTTGTGGTCCTGATGAACCTTCACGCAGAGATGTGCTGAAAATCCGTGATATTTCTTCTGCTGTGAGTCCTTCTGTCTGAAGTTCTGACAATCCTTTTACTCCGTTATATAAATTCTTAATTTTGTACCACGTTGTTCTTCCGACAACACCATCTACTGTCAATCCGAATATTTGTTGGAATTTTCTGACAGCATTTTGTGTGCTCAATGAGAAAATGCCATCTGTTTGAGGTATTTTGGGGATTGCAGGATAATTTTCTCTGATTCTGTTCAATTCTCTTTGAATTGTTCTGACTTCTTCTCCCCCGCTTCCGAGTCTTAATGGTGTGCCCGGATATGATTCAACATTTGTTCTTACAGGAGCATTGTTGACAATTCCTACAAGCAATGCCGCGCTTGCCGCGATAATCTTTTTCATTTTCATTCTTCCCAAACGCCTCCATAGTTTACACCAGACCAACCCGTCCAGTCCGATC
>JAFOEP010000068.1 GCA_017380115.1 Clostridia bacterium
ATCTGTCATCTGAAATGTTATACTTTCAAGAACAGCTCTCGCAATGTGAGCCCTGTTAGTACCTCTTGTCAAGCCAACAATGCAACCTCTTGCATACATATCCCAATAAGGAGCACCAAGACCCGTAAAAGCAGGTACAAGATAAATTCCATTTGCTGAATCAACACTTTCTGCCAATTCATCACATCGGGCAGCACTGTCTATCAAATGAAGTTCATCCCTCAGCCATTTTATAACTGATCCGGCATTAAAGGCGCTACCTTCAATTGAATATGTGATTTTCCCATCTAATCCCCATGCAACACCTGAAACAAGGTTATTCTTTGAATGAACTCTTTTATCTCCTGTGTTCATAAGAAGAAAGCAACCTGTTCCATAAGTGTTCTTTGCCTGACCAGATGTAAAACATCCTTGGCCAAATAACGCAGAAGGTTGATCTCCGATTGATGCACAGACAGGTATGCCTGCTAATTCTTCAAGACCTAAAATATTATCTCCGACATATCCATAAATATAGCTTGATGGTTTAACGTCAGGAAGCATACACATCGGAATGTTAAGCTCTTTACACAAATATTCGTCCCAACATAATTTATCAACATCAAAAAGCATTGTTCTTGAGGCATTTGAATAATCGGTCACGTGGACTTTTCCACCTGTAAGATTCCATATAATCCAGGTGTCAACTGTACCAAAAAGAAGCTTACCTTCTTCTGCCAACTTCTGAGCACCTTCAACATTGTCAAGAATCCAACGGATTTTGGTTGCAGAAAAATATGCGTCAATCAAAAGACCTGTATGTTCTTTTACATAATCATTAAGACCTTTTTCTTTGAGCTTTTCGCACATAGATGCTGTTCTTCTGCATTGCCATACAATTGCATTATATATCGGTCTTCCCGTATCTTTATCCCAAATAATAGTAGTCTCGCGTTGATTTGTTATACCAATACCTGCAATTTGTTCAGGAGAAATTTCTCCTTTTGAAAATATCTGCGTCACAGAATTGAACTGACTGTATAAAATTTCCATAGGGTCATGTTCAACCCATCCTGTTTTGGGATAAATCTGATTAAATTCTTTTTGAGCTTTTGCCACAATTTTGCCTTTTTTGTCAAAGACAACAGCTCTTGAACTTGTTGTGCCCTGATCAAAAGAAAGAATATATTTTTCAGCCATAAAAATCTCCTTTGCAAAAACAAAATTTTCAGCTTAAAACCATTAATATATCTAATAAAATTTTAACTCAAATACACTTAAATGTCAACACAAATAACGATAAAATAATAGTTTATTTACAAAAATAGTCACATAAAAAATTATGTGACTATAATAGATTAATTGTTAAATTTTTTTATCAATTCCGGTATACATTCTTCAAATTTTACGCTATACCAATGTTCTTTTACATCAGGCAAAGTCTTTTCGATACAGTCTATAACAAAATCAACTGCAATTTTTGTAGATTTTTCAATTGACTTACCCTTTGTCATTGCAGCAACATAAACACTTGCAAAAACATCACCTGTGCCGTGATAGTTTCCACCTATTCTCTCTCTTGAATAGAAAAAATATTCGTCTTTTTCGCTGTTATAAGTCATAACACCTAAATCAGTACCTTTATAACTTACACCGGTTAAAATAACATTTTTGCAACCAAATTCGCAAAGTTTTTTTACCATATCCTTAACGTATTCTTCGTTTGGACAAATCTCATAATATTCTTCACCAAGCATAAATGCTGCTTCGGTAACATTCGGCGTTATATAGTCAGCTTTTGAGCATAATTCTCTCATTTTTTCAACAAACGGATAACCAAACCCTGTATAAAGCTTTCCATTGTCTGCCATTGCAGGGTCAACAAATATTTTTGTATTCTCACTTCTGAAGTCATCAAAAAATTTTGAGACAATATCAATCTGTTCAAATGAACCGAGATATCCGGTATAAATTGTGTCAAATTTTAAATCAATACTTTTCCAATGCTGAGCAATTTTCGGTATATCTTCTGTTAAATCTCTATATGTAAACCCACTGAACCCACCTGTGTGTGTTGATAACACAGCAGTTGGAATAACAGCTGTCTCAATTCCTGTTGAAGAAATAATCGGAAGAGCAACTGTTAATGAACATTTGCCGAAACAAGATATATCTTGTATTGTTACTACTTTTTTCATTTTAATTTTACCTCTTTTTTATACATTCTTAAAATTATAATTATTATCCTTGCAATATTGTGAAATTGCAGAATTATCTTCTGAAATAATTACGACAGATTTATTTTCGTTGCCAAAAAGTTTATATTTTATTTCTAATTTGGGATTTTCAAAAATTATTTCTTTAAGATTTTCACATCTTTGAAATATTCTGTCACCAATTATTTTAACATTTTTCGGTATTGTTATTTTACCTATACTGCTACAATCTGAAAATGCAGTATCAGAAATTTGTTTAAGTGTTGACGGTAAAACAATTTTTTCAAGATTACCACACCACGCAAAAGCACTATTATTAATTTTTATAAGTCCATCAGGCAAAATGATTTCTCTAATTTGTCCGCAATTTGCAAAAGCCATTTCACCTATAGATTCAAGACCTTTGTTAAAATTAATATTAGTTATATCATAACAATCATAGAAAGCTGAAATTTGTTTTGTATTCTCAGGAACGGTCACTTCTGTTTTATCACCCTTATATGCAACAAGCACATTATCTCCCGCAAATACAAATTCTTCATTCTTGTTTTCAAGCCATTTTGTAAATTTGAACGCCCCTGCCCCTATATCTGAAACAGTATCGGGAACAGATATTTTTTCAAGATTCTCACAATCATAAAAAGCAAGATGACCTATATATTTAACACCAGATGGAATAGTTATATTGTTTAATTTTGGACATTTATAAAATGCGTTATTTGAAATTTTAATTAATTCATTATTAAATATCACTTTTCCAAGATTATTACATTCTGAAAAAGCATATTGTCCGATTCTGATAATTGAAGAAGAAAATTTAACAGATACTAAATTATTACAATTTTTAAAAGCATAATCACCAATAGATTTAATCTTTTTATCCTGAAATTTTTCTGGCAATTTTATCTCTTTTTCCGAGCCTTTATATTCAACTATTTCAACATAATCTTCATATATATCATAAGAAAAATCATCTGTCAACTCAGTTTGAACGAACTCAGATTTAATTAAAATTTCTTCGTTAAATTTATCTTCATTTCTACATCCGAATAAATATAACGTCATTAATGTTATCAATAAAAACGAAATAACTTTTTTCAAAAAACCAGTCCTTTTCTTTATCGAAACATACCATCAAAAACTCTGTTTCTCTTCCTTTGTTTGACATCACAACAACACGGAGGACAATATTTCACTAAAACCGTATCTTCCCCTATTACATTAATATCTTCCCAAGGTATTCTGATGTCGGGGTTTTTACCGAACAAACCAAAAAACTTATTTGTTCCATAAATAACTATTGCAGTCAATCTTCCACTGCAAGTATCAATTTCAACATCACACACATTTCCAAGTCTGCAACCATTGGAGTTGTTAATTACTTCTTTGTATCTCATTTCAGTTAAGCAACAATGCATATAATTCACCTCATATTATAAATATGAGACAAATTTCATCAAATTACTAAACTATTTAAAAATTTTTCTAAATTTTTTTCTGAATCTTTTAATGTAAAGGAAAACAGCTTTACTCAGTGTTATGTCATACATTGTAAAAAACAAGCTGGAAAATAAGCCTAAAATCAAATAAGTATACCATTTACCTATAAACGGTTCGAGAAACTCAATACCATCAGTATCAATCCCAAAAAACTTCAACATCAGAAAATACGAAAGTAATACAATAACATTAATATGAACATATTTTATTACTTTTTCAACAACTTGATTGGTCTTGGATTCAAGGACTGCTTTTAAAATAGGATAATACCCGAAATAAACCAGAAATGAAACACTTGCAATTTTATCAGGAACAACCAACAACGACAATATTGAAACACATATATATACAAACAATGCCCACAATTTGTCACATTCAATGACAATTAACATAATCATTGCTCCTGCAATCATTGGAATTGCATAAGACAAAAACGGAATAACCGTTGTTGAAAGCATCAATGCTACGCATAACGCAGCTATCATTGCACCAAATGCAGTTTTTGATGTTGTTTTCATTTTTCACACCTCAACAACAACGAATTAAATCTCCACCCATACATTCACAACAACAATCAGCACAAATCAGACCTGAGCAAATATCACACGCTCCACAATCACCGGTGCACCCGTTATTATTGTTCTTTTCTGCCCTTCTGCGAGTTCTGTATCCACCATACTGAGAATTGTTCATATTTTCGTAAGCGTATTTATATTCTGCTTTATTGGGATTCATTCTATAAGCCTGTGAAAAGTTCTCATACGCTTGTTCTAACCAGCCTCTGCGTTTCATAATCGTACCTTTTAAATAGTACCATTCAGCTGTTCGACTTTTGGGAGAAACACCATTCAAGAGAACTTCAGCATCATCAAATCTACCGTTATCAATAAGATTTTTTATGTCAGAAAATCCTGAATAATCATATGAATAATTGTAGTCAGAAGATGATGAATATGAATTATCGTTACTACTGTTCATAACAATTTCATCATAAGCTTTATTAATTTGCTCCATCTTATTTTTAGCATGTTCAGCTGCAGGAGTTCCTTGTGGGAAATCACTTGCCTGATATTTTGAAGCAAGATTTTTATAAGCATTTTTAACTTGTTGAATATCTGCTCCCGGATTCAACCCCAAAACCTCATATGGATTCATTTTATTTCTCCTTATTTTTCAAAACGGTATTAATTGAGTCCTCAAAACCATAATAAATTATATTATCAATTATATTTTTAAATCTGACAATCTCAAGATTTTCATAGATTTTTGCATTTTCATCAGCAGTTATATTTAATATTCTTGACATGCTTTCCTTTAAGCAATTTAAATATTTATCTTTATTTTTAACAAAAGGATTAAATTTTCCTTTTTTCAAATCATCCTCATAATCTTCAACTGCATCAAGAAAATATATCAGCCTTCCAAGAGAATAACCGAAATCAAATATCTTTTCTTTTTTATCTTCTGCAAAATTGTATGAAAAAATGTATCCAAGAGATTTTGCAGAAGGATCAGCACACAAGTCAATGCTTACATTCTCTTTTTTCTCAATTTCACTTTGTCTGAACATCTCATTAACTAAACAATCAGCAATGTCGGGATAAAGTTTTTTTGCTTTTTTATATTTTAGTTTAAAAAACGGATATGCAAACAAAATTGGTATTTTTTTAATAACACTTTCATCTGACAAATTGTCTCTTAACTTATGATACAAAACCATAACAGAAACAGCC
>JAFOEP010000069.1 GCA_017380115.1 Clostridia bacterium
AGATTTGCTTGAAGCAATGAATTCAGATTCAGGAATAAAACTTTCTGAACTCAGAGTTGACGGTGGTGCAAGTGTCAGCAACATTATGATGCAGATTCAATCCAATATGATAAGAACACCTGTTAACAGACCGAAAATGATTGAAACAACTGCCTTGGGTGCAGCTTTCCTTGCAGGGTTAGCAGTTAAATATTGGAAAAATACTGATGAAATTGAAGAAATAAGAGAAGTGGATAATGTGTTTATTCCTAAAATTACTCTTGAAAAGCGTAACAAGATTTATGACGGCTGGAAAAAAGCTGTCAAAAGGTCTATGAATTGGGAAGAACACGAATAAAATTTAAAAAATAATTTGAAATTAAAATAAAAGGAGCTAATCAAAATGGCAAAAGTAGTACTTGATTGGAAAACAGCGACTGACTTCGTAACCGACGCTTTTGTAGGTGTTGGTGTACCTCGTGAAGATGCAGAAATTTGTACTGATGTTCTTCTTGAATCAGACAAAAGAGGTATTGAATCACACGGATGCAACAGATTTAAACCGATTTATATCGACAGAATAAATTGTGGCATTCAGAATCCTGTTACAAACTTTGAAATCATCAAAGAAACTCCTACAACAGCAGTTGTAGATGGTCACGATGGCATGGGACAAGTTATAGGTTATAAAGCAATGTCTCTTGCAATAAAAAAAGCAAAAGAATACGGAATGGGAATGGTAGCAGTTCGCAATTCTTGTCACTATGGTATTGCAGGTTATTATCCAACTATGGCATGTAAAGCTGGTTGTATCGGTATTACAGGTACAAACGCACGTCCGTCTGTTGCACCTACTTTTGGTGTTGAAGGTATGTTTGGTACAAACCCACTTACTATCGGTATTCCGACTGATGAAGAGTTTGATTTTATAATCGACTGCGCATCTTCAATTACACAGAACGGTAAAATTGAATACTATGAGAGAATAGGTGAAGATGTTCACCCTGGAACAATTATTGACATTGACGGAAACGCTGTTGAAGGTGACGCTGGTGTTGCACTCAAGAAAATCAGAAACGGCACAGCAGCTCTTACAACACTTGGTGGTATCGGTGAAGCACTTGGTGGATATAAAGGATTCGGATATGCAATGGTAGTTGAACTCCTTTCAGCAGTACTTCAGGACGGTGACTACGGCAAATCTCTTAATGGTGTTGGCGAAAACGGTGAAAAAGTTCCATATCATCTTGGACATTTCTTTATTGCAATTGATACTGACCATTTCCTTGGTGAAGAAGCATGTAGAAAGAAAGCAGGGGATATCATCCGTGCTGTCCGTGCTTCTAAAAAAGCTCCTGGACAAGAAAGAATTTACACTGCAAATGAAAAAGAATATGAAGTATGGCTTTCAAGAAAAGACTCAGGTGTACCGATTAGCGAACCTGTACAGCTTGAAATGATTAAAGTTCGTGATGAACTTGGATTAACACAATATAAATTCCCTTGGGAATAATTGAAAGGAAGATATATTTAATGGACTACGCAAAAGAATCTCTGAAATTACATGGTGAATGGAAAGGCAAAATAGAAGTAGTGGCAAGAGCAAAAGTTGACGACAAGGACAGTCTTTCTCTTGCATATACACCGGGTGTTGCTCAGCCTTGTCTTGAAATTCAGAAAGATATAAACAAATCATATGAATTGACAAGAAGATGGAATATGTGTGCAGTCATAACTGATGGTTCTGCTGTTTTGGGACTTGGCGATATCGGACCTGAAGCAGGTATGCCTGTTATGGAAGGCAAATGTGTTCTCTTCAAAGAATTTGGTGATGTCAATGCAGTTCCAATTTGTCTGGATACTCAGGACACAGAAGAGATTATCGCTACCATTAAGAATATTGCACCTGCGTATGGTGGTATCAATCTTGAAGATATTGCAGCTCCAAGATGTTTTGAAATTGAAAGAAAACTCAAAGAAAAAACAGATATTCCGATTTTCCACGATGACCAGCATGGTACAGCAGTTGTTTGTTCTGCAGCTTTGATAAATGCACTTAAATTTGTAAAAAAAGATATTAAAGATTGTACAGCAGTATTTAACGGTGCAGGTGCAGCAGGTGTTGCAATAGCAAAACTTTTTGCATTTATGGGAATTAAAAATATTATTATGTGCGACAGAAAAGGCATTATTTGTGATGGAGATGAACTTGCTCCTGCAAAACAAGAAATAGCTGATTTTACAAACAAAGATAAAATCAGAGGCTCACTCAAAGATGCTTTGGTTGGTGCTGATATTTTTGTTGGAGTTTCTGCACCCGGATGCGTTACAGAAGAAATGGTACAGTCAATGGCTGATGATGCAATTGTAATGGCTATGGCTAACCCGACTCCTGAAATTATGCCAGACCTTGCAAAAAAAGCAGGCGCTGCTGTTGTTGGTACAGGTAGAAGTGACTTCCCGAACCAAATCAACAATGTTCTTGCTTTCCCTGGAATTTTCAGAGGTACTTTTGATGTCAGAGCAAGTGACATCAATGAAGAAATGAAAATTGCAGCTGCAAAAGCAATTGCTTCTCTTGTTTCTGATGATGAACTTTGCGCTGATTATATTCTTCCGAAAGCATTTGATAAGAGAGTTAAAGATGCTGTTGCAACAGCAGTTGCAAAAGCAGCAAAAGATACAAATGTAGCAAGAATTTAATTGTTTTTTGTTATTAGAAAATAATTTTTCTTCTTTTTACTATTTATTATGAGAGTGGATTATGAGTAATCAGATAAAAATGAAAACTCATAATCCATTTTTGTTGAAGTCAGACTTCTGATGTGTTATAATTAGAAAAAATACTGAACGGATAGATAAAATGGAAAATAAAAATAGGGGAACTAAAAAGAAAAAAACAAGTATGTGTCCTGTTGCAGGAAAATGTGGAGGATGCCAGCTTCAAAATATGACTTATGAAAGACAGTTGTCGTTTAAAACGGCAAAAGTAATTTCACTTCTGGGTAAGTTTTGTCACGTTGAAGAAATAATCGGAATGAAAACTCCTTATCATTATAGAAACAAAGTTCAGGCCGCTTTTGGTAAAACAAGAAGTGGTAAAACTATATCTGG
>JAFOEP010000003.1 GCA_017380115.1 Clostridia bacterium
GCAGAAAAAACTGTTATAAAATATTTTAAATTTCAGGAAAAATTTATCCGACTTTGCTCCATATATAAGTGAAGGGGTAAATATTCCCGACAAACCTGAATTATCAAGCAGACAAAGACAGTCACGATTAAATTCGTGGCTGTTTTTTGATGCCCGAAAGGAGGATTTAAGAAATGAGACGATAGAAATGTTCCAAACGACCAACGCATCGTTTTGAGAAAATGCATCGGAAAATACGGTGCTTTTCACGGTTCTTGAACCGAGAAAAAATCACGAAAATCAGCCGATATCCGGCAGAAAGGAGGCAAAATGAAAACAGGATTAACAAAACGTCAGAAAGATACTGTTATCTGTTTCAACGAAGAAAGTAACATCATTGATGTGCGGACACACAATACGGATTTGAGAAACAGACTTTCAGAATTCAGCGAACAATATCCCGACTGTTGCAAAATGACAGACGATGACGAACACGGCGGAATGCTTTTTGAAATTCAGAAAGGAAGATTGAGTTTCAGACTCACCGCACCGTATTCGGAAGAACGCAGAAAGGAGTTAAGCGAATATGCGAAAAAGCATGGTATAACAAAAAAATAAATGGTTATTCAATCGTTTGACTGAACAACCATTTTTATTTAGCGTTTAATGATGATGGTGATGATGTCCCGATGATATTTTGTACTCTACGGAACAATTTTCCTCATGACAGCGTTCATCTTCGGTTTCAAGTTCCAGTGTTGCATGGTTTATACCGTGTTCAAGCAATTCTTCACGGATTGTTTCTTTTATTTTATGCGAATCTGAATTAGTAACAACGTGCATTGTTGCATAATTGCTTTGTCCGTCCATACTCCAGATATGAATATGGTGAACACCGATAACACCGTCAATTTCAGAAATGTGTTCAGCAATTTCTTTGATATCAATTCCGTGCGGTGTTTTTTCGAGAAACAAATCAATTGCTTCTTTAAGATTTCTGACAGCATTTATAAAGATAAACAATGAAACTCCGACAGACATAACAGGGTCAATAAACGACCAGTCCGTAAAACGCATAATGATTGCACCGATAAGAACAACAGTCCAACCAAGTACATCCTCAAGCATATGCAGGTTAACAGCCTTCTGATTCAACGAATCTCCGTCACGGGTAAAATATGCCGCACAAAAGTTAACGCAAACACCCACGACAGCAAAAATAATCATTCCGTTATAATTTATTTCGGTGGGATTTATAAGTCTGTTGATCGCATTATAAATCACCGTTACCGAACCAAAAAGAAGAATAAATGTTGTAATAAGACTACCGATAACCGAATATCTTGCATAACCGTAGGTGTGTTTTTCATCGGGTTGTTTTTTACTTTTCTTTTCGAGAAAATATGAAATTCCGATTCCTGCCGCATCTCCAAAATCATGTATTGCATCGGAAACTATGGCAACACTGCCGGTGAAGATGCCTCCGATAAATTCAAAAACCGAAAAAGCAAGGTTCAGAATAAAAGCAATGAAAATATTTTTTTCTGATTTCATAATAACCTCCTGTTGACACTCTGTACACTATATTATACAATGAACACATTGCTGAACACATTGTTCAATTACATTGTAGCAACAAACATAAACATAATCAACATACGATATTGTTCTGATATTCAATACTGAACAATTTCAAGAAAATGTATGGAGGAAATATGGACAGACGGCAACGAAAAACAAGGGAAGCAATATTTACAGCTTTTATTGAACTTTTATCAAAAAAAGATTTTGCTCAAATCACTGTGGGCGAGATAATAAATCAAGCAGATATAGGCAGGGCTACTTTTTATTCTCACTTTGAAACAAAAGATTTTCTTTTAAAAGAAATGTCTGAAGAATTATTCTGCCATATCTTTGATGCTATGAATGAAGAAAAAGCTAATCACAGACATATTTTTGATTGCAATGCTCCTGAATCAGTATTTCTTCATTTAATTCAGCATTTAAAGAAGAATGACAATAATATTCTTGAATTGCTTTCAAGTCAAAACAATGAATTGTTTTTGCAATATTTCAAACAAAATCTTGGGGAGCTTGTTGCAAGTCAGCTTACTTTATTTGAATCAAGAAAAAGTGAGAAACTACCTGAAAGTTTTTGGATAAACCATATAACTTCAACTTTTGTAGAAACAATTAAGTGGTGGATAGACAATGATACGAGAGAATCACCTGAAACTATAACCGAGTATTTCTTTTTGGCTGTATGATTTTTATATTAATTGTAATTCTGTTTATTGACGAAACAAAAGAAACTGTTATCCGTCCGCAAAAACAAAATACATTTCTCTCAAACCGTTTCACTTTTAGTGAGGCGGTTTTCTTATGCCTAAAATTGAAAGGAGACGTGAATATGAAATATGTTAAAAACATAGCAAAATAAAAGCCGAAAATAAGCGGATAATCCCGAAGGGCGCACTTCTATACATATCCTCACGGAATGTATATGTGCGTAGCTCCGCTAATGAAAAATCAAAGATTTTAAACAAGGGTTTTACCCTTGCGCTGCGTTGCAGCTATCCCATATTTTTATCAAAACTTAACACTCAAATTATCCCGTTGTTTCATCTGAAGCAACGGGATTTTTGTATCCAAAAACAGAAAAGGAGATTTTATGAGCTTCGTTACGGAGAACCCTCGCGACAACTCTCAGGGTCAGGCCTCTTGGGAGGATAACCTCAACCCTAACTCGTTGGTTAAGGTGGAGGGCTGGTTGGAGCCATCGTTGAAGGATGCCCCTGTGGGTCAGACCTTCC
>JAFOEP010000070.1 GCA_017380115.1 Clostridia bacterium
ATTTGCCATAAATATAACCTTATCAGCAACATTTTTTGCAAATTCCATTTCGTGAGTAACAACAATCATAGTTCTGTCGCTACCTTTTAAACTTTTAATTACTTTAAGAACTTCACCTGTTAATTCAGGGTCAAGAGCAGAAGTCGGTTCGTCAAAGCATAGAACATCAGGACTCATTGCAAGAGCTCTTGCAATTGCAACTCTCTGTTGCTGACCGCCTGATAACTGATGAGGAATTGCGTCTCTTTTTTCCGAAAGACCTACATCATTAAGAAGCTTTTCAGCATTCTTTGTAATTTCTTTCATATCAGGTTTTTTTCTTTGTGACTTTGCAAATAATTCAGGTGCAAGTGTAAGATTTCTGATTACACTATGTTGTGGGAACAGATTAAAAGATTGAAAAACAAGACCAAAATGAAGCCTTTTCTTTCTGATGTCGTCATCAGAATATTTAGTTTTATCGTTTGAATCAAAAACTTTTTCACCGTTGACGATTATCTCACCTTCATCAGGAGTTTCAAGGAAATTCAAACATCTGAGCAAAGTTGTTTTTCCGCTTCCTGATGAACCGATTATTGCAATAACTTCACCTTTATCAAGAGAAAAGCTGATACCCTTTAAAACCTTGTTATTTGCAAAACTTTTATGTATGTTTTTTACTTCAAGAAATGCCATATCATTATCCTCTAAAATAATCTAATTTCTTTTCCAATTTTCCGAATAAAACTGTCAACAAGCCATTAAACAAGAGATAATATACACCTGTAAAGAAAAGCGGCCAGATCTGACCTGAAATTCCATGTGAGCCTTTAAGGAAAGATTGTCCTGCCCAGATAAGTTCCTGCAAAGCAATAATTCTTGCAAGAGAAGTATCTTTGACAAGAGTTATTATTTCGTTACACATCGGAGGAACAATTCGTTTTACCATCTGAATAAGTGTAATATTTCTGAATATCTGACTTTTTGTCAAACCTAAAACCTGTCCTGCTTCATGTTGACCTATTGGAACACCTTGAATTCCACCACGGTAGATTTCTGAAAAATAGCAAGCATAGTTTATTATGAAAGCAACACTTGCGGCAAAAAATCTGCCACTTTCTCCCCCTCCCCATAATTGCATATCAAATGCAAGTCCCGGAAGGTAAAAGATTATTAATATCTGAATCATCAAAGGTGAACCTCTGATTATCCAGACAAGTGCTCTTACAAATTTTGATATAAGTTTTATCTTTGACATTGAGCCAAAAGAGATGATAAGGCCAAGAGGCAATGCTCCAAGAAGAGTAACAAAAAACAACTTCAATGTTTGCAAAAAGCCAATATTCAAAGAATTAAAAACAATTTGAAATTGATTTGAAAATGTTTCAAAAGACATATATTTTCATCCTTATAATACATGTTAAACAGAGGGTATTATAAAACACCCTCTGTCAGAATATAAATTTATATTATTTTATTAAAGCAGCCTGAACTTTATATTTTTCAGCAATTTTCTGCATTGAGCCATCTTTTGCTGATTCTTCAAAGAACTTATTGATTTCATCAACAAGGTCAGAGTTTTTACGGAATCCTACACCGTACAATTCACTGTTGAGTGAAACTGTATATGTAAGGTCGGTGTAACCTGTGCCTTCTCCTACCATAGCAACAGCCATAAGTGAGTCAATGATAGCGCCATCGCTTGTACCTGCAGAAACTTCCATAAGGCTATCAGCCTGAGTCAAAACAGGAGTGCAAGAAAATCCTTTTTCTGTTGCAACTTTTTCACCTGCTGAACCTGCTTCAACTGCAAATTGAAGGTTTTTGCAATCTTCTTCTGTTTTGAACTGTGCAGCTTTATCAGCTTTTACAACAACAACCTGAGCATTGTTGCAATATGCATTTGAACAGCTCATTGCAGCAGTAACTTCTTCTGTCAATGTCATACCGTTCCATACGCAGTCAATCTTTTTACTATCAAGTTCGAAAACTTTGTTGTCCCATTCAATTTCATTGAATTCAACTTTAACACCAAGTTTTTCAGCAAAAGCTTTTGCCATATCAGCGTCAAAGCCAACCCATTCATCAGAACCACTTTCTTTGTAGTCCATTGGTGCGAAATCAGTAATACCAACTACAAGAGTACCTTTTTCTTTAACATATTCCATGTCTGATTGAACTTTGTCACTATTTGTGTTTTTTCCGCATCCTGCAAAACAGGAAACAACAAGAATCATTGCTAAAATAAATGCTAATACTTTTTTCATTTTATTAAGCTCCTTTATTAATTTTTTAATATTTTACCATAGTAAAGCGCTAATGTCAAGAATTATTATATTATTTAGCGTTTAATATTTCATTTGTGACAAAATCACTATATTTATGTCTGTATTCTTCCGTCAAATCACAGTGATCTCTGTCAGGACAAATGTCAAATGTACAGTTATATCCAAGATTGTTCAGCTCATTTACAAATCTTACAGAGTGTTTTTCAATATTTACACTTTTATCAAATTCACAATGAATAATATGATAGTTAATCTTTGGTAATGAAGAAGCAAGATGATAAGGTGAAGCTGATTTCATGGCCTCATCAAGATTACAATCGTAATTAAAA
>JAFOEP010000071.1 GCA_017380115.1 Clostridia bacterium
GAGAAATTAGAATTTTTGAAAAATGATTTATAAACATCTTGGTTTTTCATTGTTTACCTGCACATAGGGAAGAAGAAATAACAACAAAAGTATTTGAAGAACATGCAGATGAAATTTTTGAACAGGCTGAAAACAGACTTCATGCTCAGAAAGCGGTATTGATTAAACTTATGGCTTAAAAAAGCAAAAAAACACCCCGTATATTGACTGTTGATGTCAATATACGGGGTGTATAATTTTGTTGTGAGGTCAAGACTGTAAAAAAACAGATTAATATGTAGAACTCATATCTTCAACAACTTGTTCGTTAACAACCTTAACAAATTTTGAATTTTTAATTTTATCCTGAAGCATATCATAGTAGAGGTCTTCGTCTATTGGAAGCTCAATTTCTTTGTCAAGCCAGGAAGAAAGGAAAGCTGCGTTTGAAATTGTAAGACCGTTAATTCCTTCTGCGCCTTCAGCAACAAGAGGTTCACCACGGAGAATATGTGCTGCAAAAGCATTCATTACGCCAGGGTGCTGTTCGTTAAGACCGTCAGTTTCAAGGTCAATAACTCTTCCTTTTATTGCATCAAAACCTTTGTCTGAAGTTTTGATCACTTCGTCAACGTTTTCCTCAAGCTCAAAAACCTTGATTTTTTCGTATTCACAAACAATTTTTGCTTTTTGAAGAGAAATTTCAAGTCTGTTTGTTCCCGGATAATCTCCTGTTGAAGTGATGAAAGTACCTGTTGCACCGTTAGGATATTCAACATAAATTGTAACGTCATCTTCAACTTCGATGTCGTGCCATTTACCTACGTTGCAAATAGCTCTGACTTTTTTAGGCATACCGCAAAGCCACTGCCACAAATCAAGCTGGTGAGGACACTGGTTGAGCATAACGCCGCCGCCTTCACCGGACCATGTTGCTCTCCATCCGCCTGAGTTATAATATTGCTGAGTTCTGAACCAATCAGTGATAATCCAGCTTACTCTTTTAAGTTCACCGTAAACACCGCTGTCAAGAATTTCTTTTACTTTTCTGTAAATGCAGTTAGTTCTTTGGTTAAACATAATTGCAAATGTCTTATCCTGTGTCTGAGCAAATTCAATAAGTTCTCTGACTTGTTTTGTGTAAACACCGGCAGGTTTTTCACTCATAACATGAAGACCTGCTTTAAGAGCTTCAATTGCCATAGGAGGATGATAATAGTGTGGAGTTGCAATTATAACTGCCTGGCAAAGACCACTGTTGAAGAGATCAGTTGCATTGTTGAAACAAACAACCTCAGGAATTTTGTTTTTTGCGTTTTCAAATTTTCTTTCATCGATATCAGCAATGCATGTGATTTCGATTTCTGGCATTTTACCGTCAACATAGTTTTGAATATGAGCGCCACCCATGTTACCTATACCGACGATACCGAGTTTAAGCTTTTCAGACATTTTGCTACCTCTTTCGTATTGTTATTATAATGCTGATTATATCATTAACAGTTTTGACTGTCAACAATTTCTTATAAATATTGTTCAGAAAATTCTTTTATCTTATTGCAGTAAATATCAGGGTTAATTATATAACTTTCAGCGTGATCTGCATTGTCGACAATGAGCAAATCTTTTTCAGAAGAACAGGCGTTATAAAGCTCGTACGCCATTCTTGTTTCAATCACTTCGTCGTTACGACCATGAATAAATAAAATAGGAACTTTTGCAGATGCAACATTTTCAATCGGTCTGACATCTGAGATTTTGTATTTATAAATCATTCTGTTGAGCAAACCTGACATTTTGATAAACGGTTTTGCAGGTGCGTGGAAGGCGTGAAGTATATTTTCAAATTGTTTTGAAAGATCGGAATAACTACAATCAGAAATAATCATTTTAACATTTTCCGGAAGTTTTTCATCGTCAGACATCATCAGAACAGTTGCAGCACCCATTGAAATTCCATGAAGGATAAATTTGATATCTTCACCAAACCTGTCCATCATATATTCAAGCCATTTCATTGAGTCAAGCTTTTCATAATAGCCAAAGCTGAAACTATTGCCTTCACTGTTACCTGATGCCTGGTGGTCAACAACCAATATGTTATAACCACAGTCATGATAGAATTTTGCTATACCGGAGAAATCGCATCTGCCGTTACTTCTGTATCCGTGAGCACAAAAAACGTAAACATCAGAAGGCTTCTCGGAAGGATAAAAGTAACCGCTGAGTCTGAGGTCTCTGGTGCAAAGAACAATTTCCTCTCTTTCGTAAGAGTCATACCATTCTTTTGCTGCCTTTATATCAAACTTCGGTTTATCTGTTTCATTGTTCTGAAGCACAACTGATCTGTTTTCTGTTTTTACTTTTTCATAAGTCTTATCATTTATTTTGTTAACAATTTTTGCATTTTTGTTCATAACCTGATAAAGCAAAGCACCATTTGCAGCAGCAAAAACACCTGCCAGAACGGAAGAACCTACAAGAATACCTTTGTTTTTCTTTTTCATTTAAAACGCTCCTTTTCTATAATGTTTGAATAATATAGTTTTGCAACTAATTAAAATTATATGTATCATTTAATCACAAGATATCACATTTCTGCTAATCCTTCTGATACGCCTAAAATAACGATACCGGCAACGACTCCGATAACACAAGCAAGTTGTGATTTAGTGAGTTTTTCTTTCAGAATTATTCTTGAAAGGATAATGGAAATTATACAATATGAAGCAACCATTGGTGCGGCAAGAACAGGTTTTGATGCCATTGCGTACACATAGAAAATCTGTCCGAATTCTTCGCAACAAGCTGCAATTGCTTTATTCTTTTCAGTTTTTGCAAAAGGATTATATGCTTTCTTTGCTTTGAATAACATATAAAGCCATGCAACGATTCCTGCAATCAGGAATGTAAATCCATATAAGATTATGACATCGATTTCGCCAAGACCGAGGCCTGCTTCTTCGTCAAGAATAATGCCGTCTGCTGCTGTTCCGATTGTATCAAAAACGCAATACAAAATAGGGAACAATAAAGCCAAAGCACCATATTTATATTTTTTGTCAACGTTTTGGCTTTCAGATTTTGAAAGTTTTTGTTCAACGATTGCAAGTAAAATCATACCTGCAACAATTAAACCTGTTCCTAAAAGGTCAAGGAATGAAAATTCATCTGTAATGCTTGAAAATTTACCCTTGATGCTGAAAAAGATTATCATACAAATTGCGCTGAAAGCACCTGAAGCGTTCTGAACAGGTGATACTATTGAAAGCTCAAGATATCTCAATCCTGCATATCCAATCACCATTGAAATTATGTAACTTAATGAAGCTGGTAAATATTTAATAAAATTTTCACCCATTGATGAAAATGACATTTTTGTTTCAGAAAACGGAATAAGAGCAAAAGCACATACTCCCATTACCAAACCAACCCACACTGCTATTTTAAGGTGTGAATATTTGTCGTTTTCGTCGCTGCTTTTTTTATAAAACAGGTCTGCAAAACCCCACCCTAAAATACAAATCATTGCAAATAAAAACCACATATTTTTTCTCCCTCTATATAATGTGTTTTAATGTAATATAATTGCCGTATAAAAAAGCTTTGCAACTTAATTTTTTTAATCGCTTATAACAAAATATTACCATATAAAGTATAACACAAGATAAAGTATAACACAAGAAAAAAAACATTACAACAAAAAAACATAAAAAACTTAATTTTTTGCTTAATAAATTTATTAAAAATTAAGGGCTGTCAATGTAAAAAAATGTGGTCTGTTAATAAGAGGTCATTTATCCTTAAAGGTGGTTGTTAAATATTTTTCAACATAATGAGCTGCTACGGCACCATCGGCAGTTGCTGTTACAATTTGTCTTAATGGTTTTGTTCTCAAGTCGCCGACAGCAAAAACGCCGGGTATATTAGTTTTTGTAGTTTCATCAGCGATAACATAACCCCACTCGTCTGAATTAATCTGTCCCTTGTACAAATTTGTGGTTGGAATCATTCCGACGCTGATAAAAAGTCCGTCAACCTGCAGATTTTCAGACTCATTTGTCTTATTGTTCACTATTTTTATTTCTTTCAGTTTGTTGTCAGAGATTAGTTTTTTAACTTCGCAATTCCATTTAAAAACAACATTTTCACTTTTTGAAAGTTGTTCGTAATAAATTTTAGTTGCCCTCATAGTGCTTTTGCGATGTATAAGATAAACTTTATTGCAAACACGAGACAACACTAACGCTTCTGCTGCTGCAGTGTTGCCACCACCTACAACGGCAACAGTTTTGTTTTTGTAAAACATACCGTCGCAAGAAGCACAATAAGAAACACCACGACCTGACAATTCATCTTCGTTTTCAAGACCCAATTTACGATGCTCTGCTCCTGTTGCAAGAATGACAGCTTTTGCAAAATATTGTTCAGAAGCCGTTTTTATAGTTTTAATTTTTGATTTAAGGTCAACTGAAATAACTTCTTGTTGGACAGTTGTTGCTCCAAAACGTTCAGCACATTTTTTCATATTATCTCCCAAAGTGAAACCGTCAATTCCTTCAAAAAATCCCGGATAATTATCAATTTGTTGAGTCTGAATCATTTGTCCACCTGCTGAAAATTTTTCAAGTAAAAGTGTAACAAATCCTGCACGAACACAATAAAGCGCAGCGGTATAACCTGCAGGCCCACCACCGATGATAACAACATCATAAGTTTTTTGTTGCATATTTTTCTGCTCCTTTTTATGCTTTAAAAAGATTATTCCCTGAACAGAATGAAATATTTTTGACACAATAAAAAACCGTAAGTAAATAATTACCTACGGTTAAAATCAAAAAATATTTTGTATTTATCCTAAAAGTCTATCAAAAACTAACATCAGACAAAATCCTGCAAGCAAAGAAAATGTTGCAGAGCGTTCATTTCCGTGTGCGTGAGTTTCAGGAATCATTTCGTCGCTGATGACATAAAGCATTGTACCACCTGCAAAAGCAAGAGCAAAAGGCAAAATAACAGCAGAAATGCTCACGGCGAAATAACCTAATAATGTTCCGAAAACTTCAATCAGACCTGTTACAATTGCGACAAGAAATGTTCTGCCGTGGCTCATACCTGCTGAAAGCATAGGCGCAATTATAACCATACCTTCGGGAATGTTCTGAAGAGCGATACTTCCTGCAATTGTCAGAGCTTCTGCTGTGTTGCCTGTTCCAAAGCCAACACCAGCTGCGATTCCTTCGGGTAAATTATGTATTGCGATTGCTATAACAAAAAGAAGAACTTTGTTCAGCTTTTCACCTTTTTCAGGGTGGGATTCCTGGTCGACACCGGTCAGACGGTGCAGATGAGGAACAATTTTATCAATGAGGTTAATACAAACGGCACCACAAAAAACACCTGCAATTGTTACAAGGAGAGATAACTTTCCTCCGTGTTCAAGTGAAGGTAATATTAAACCGATAACCGCAGCTGCAAGCATAACACCTGCGGCAAAGGACAATACAATATCACTGAATTTGTGACTTGCTTTTTTGAAAACAAACCCAAAAAGGGCACCTAAAACGGAAGCGCTACCAACACCTAATGCAGTAAGTAAAACTATTTGCATATCAGAAATCTCCTTTCAGGCAATATTAAAAAATTATTTTAGCATTTCTTCGATTTGAGCTTTGGATTTCACACCGGCTGAACGGTTTGTTATTTCCCCATTTTTCAAAACAAAGAGCGATGGAATATTCATAATATCAAAACTCTTTGCAATCTCAGGTTGTTCGTCAACATTTATTTTTGCAACCTTTATTTCAGGGTGCTCTTTTGCAATTTCATCAATAATAGGTGAAATCATTTTGCAAGGGCCACACCAACCTGCCCAGAAATCTAAAAGAACAGTTTTTTCGCTGTTCATAATTTCATTTTCAAAATTATCTTTGTTAATTATAACTACTGACATATTAATAACCTGCCTTTCGATTGTAGTTTTACCTCAAAGGCATTAATTATAATCAATAGTATAAGTTTTTTAATCCTGCCAATAGTCAACCTTATGAGGAAGGTTAATATCTTTTGCTTTAAAAACAGGGTTTCTGCCTGCTTTTCGTTGCATACAGAAATCATCAAGTGCACGAATCGCGTATTTGCCTAAAGCTATAATAACGGGCATATTAATAAGTGTCATAGCTCCCATTGTGATGTCTGCTATATTCCATAAAAGATCTGCATTCAGAACTGAACCAAGAAGAATAATGAGAGATGCAATTATGTAGTATATTGTGTTGAAAAGTTTACCCGGGGTTCTTTTGAAAATATAGCAGAACGCTTTGTCCACATAAAAAAGATTTCCCAGCAATGTTGTGAATGCAAAGAGTATCATTGCGACGGTAATAAATATCGGTCCGAATTCTCCAAGTGTGGAACGCAATGCTTCCTGAACATATGGTGCACCGGAAAGTTCAGCTGTAGGTGTGATGCCTGATGACATACACATAAATCCTGTTGCAGAACATACGAGAATAGTATCAATAAACACGGAAAGCACCTGAACCAATCCTTGCTTTGCCGGATGAGCAACTTCTGCTGATGCAGATGCGTTGGGAGCTGAACCGACACCCGCTTCGTTGCTGAACAACCCTCTTTTGATTCCGTACATAACACAAGAACCGAAAAATCCACCGGATATTGATTTGAAATCAAAAGCACTTGAGAATATTTCTTTAAATATTGAAGGCAATAAATTTGCGTTTATAGCAGTTATGATAACAGCCACAAGGATATATGCCATTCCCATAAAAGGAACAAGGAAAGTTGTTGCCTGAATAATTCTTTTGCCACCACCGAAAAGGCAGAATCCGACAATTAAAGCAAGAATCAAACCGATTATCCAAGGGGATTTGACAGTGTCATAAAAATTGTAAGATGAAAAAGTAGATTGCAAATTGTATGAAGCAAGCATATTAAATCCGATACCGTAAGTCAGGATTAAAAGTAAAGAAAAAACAATTGCAAGGGGTCGGCTTTTTAAAGCTGCTTCACTCTAGTAAGCAGGGCCACCGTAACTTCCGTCAGGGCCTTTCTTTTTATAAATCTGAGCAAGTGTGCTTTCGACGAAAGCAGATGCCATACCGATTATAGCAATTACCCACATCCAGAACATAGCGCCAAAACCACCCAGGCAAAGAGCGGTTGAAACTCCGACAATATTACCTGTGCCGACTCTTGATGCTGTTGAAACCATAAGAGCCTGGAAAGAAGAAAC
>JAFOEP010000072.1 GCA_017380115.1 Clostridia bacterium
CGCTTCACCAATGGAAGGAACAGCCGATACAATGGGTGTACCCAGACACAGCGCCTCCATGGAAATCACCGGCAACCCTTCCGTAAAGGAAGAACTGACCAGAAATTTTGCCTTTCACCAGCTTCAATCGTATCATCACCACGAGGGAAGATTACCTTATGGTTTCTGATCAGGCAACAAACGATCATATTATTTTTAAGCGGTAAAGACCTGAAAGGTATGCTTGTGTATTCGTTTTCACTTTCTATGTGAAATTCCAAAGCTGTTACCTTTCCACCGACAAGATTGTAAATTGTCTGAACGCTTATACCTTCTGAGTTTTGTAACGCTCTTACATATTTAACAACTCTGTTTGAAGCAAGTATTTTTGGAGAAATTACACTTTCTATACCGATTGTATCAAGCATTTCGTTCGACATTCTGTTTATTTTTGTTACTGTTTTTCTGACTCCAAGTGAAGAAGCATAAAGTGAAGTGATTATGTTTTCTTCATCTATATTTGTAAGACAGACGACAGCATCCTGCTCTTCAACGCCACATTCTTTAATCTGATCTTCTGATGTGCCATCAGTACAGATGATTTCTGCTTTCGGCAGCAAATCGCTCAGGTCAATACATCTTTCTTTGTTCATCTCAAGAATTTTCACTTTAAAGCCAAGTTCAAGCAACTGACTTGCAAGATAATAACCTATTTTTCCGCCACCGATTATCATTGTGCGTTTTATACTCTGTTTATATGCACCTATCTGTTTCATAAACAAAGAAAGGTTTTTTCTGTTTGCCGTCAAAGATATTTTGTCACCTTTCTGAAGAACAAAATTTCCGTTTGGTATAAATACATTATCTTTTCTCTGAACAGCACAAACAATAATCTCAATTTTATGGTTTTTATATATATCTGAAATAGGTCTGTCTATAAACGGGTTGTTTTCTTCAATTTTTATTTCAGCAAGTTCAACCAGACCCTTTGAAAAAGCATCAATTTTAATTGCTGAAGGAAATCGAAGTATTCTCGAAATTTCATTAGCTGCTTCATGTTCAGGGTTAACAAGCATACTTAACCCCAGTTCTTCACGAAGAAAGTGAAGTTGCTTCGAATATTCCGGATTTCTTACTCTCGCAATAGTGTGTCGGGTTCCGATTTTTTTTGCAATCATACAACACATAACATTCAGTTCATCTGATGGAGTAACCGTTATGAACAAATCACTTTTATCTACTCCGGCTTCCTTTTGAATGTCAAATGTTGCGCAGTTTCCGCAAATACCAAGAACATCATAGTTATTGACGATGTTTTCAACAACCTGAGGATCTTTGTCTATAACTGTAATGTCATGACCTTCTTCAGACAAGTCTTTGACAATATTGCTGCCTACTCGTCCGGCACCTGCAATTACTATTCTCATTCTATTATCATCCCTCTTATCAGAACATTAAAATGTATTCTATCACATATAATAATATTTTTCAACAACAATAAATTATATGCTGATTTCAAAATTGACGATGCTTGCCATTATTGAAACATCAAACGAATCTATTACAGAGTCCTTGTTCAAGTCCCCTGCTTTTTTTATAACACTGTTTTCTTCAAGTTCATTTTCAAAGTTTGCAACACTTCTCAGCATAGATAAATCAAACGCATCAATATATCCGTCAGAATCCATATCTCCCAAAACAAGAATTTTCACTGATAAAACTATTTCTGAATCTGAATTTTTCAGAACAACTTCAAATCCTGTTCCAACAACATCTGTTTCTGACATTTCTTCGCCGTTTGCATTAACGCAAGCCAGACCACTTCCTTCAAACTCAGAAAGTATTTCTTTTACGGTTGTTGCCTGAGAAACGAAACACAAAACTCCGTCTTCAATTTTATATTCGGATAAATCTTTAAGTTTCAGTGCTATATCAGTCACTTTAGCATACAGTGTTCTGTTATATGTTACAGCTGATGCAAATGGATTTGTGCAACTATAATCTGTATAAAACTCTGCTTGTTTACCTGAGTATGTTTTTTCAAATGCAGAACAAATATCTTCATATTGCGTCAGATATACATAGTAAAATCCACCTTTTGTCACATCGTAAACAGTTGCAAGATTTACTTTATAATTTTTGTCAGTTGAAAAAACAGGGCTTGTTTCACCTTTTGTCCATGTTATTACATCACTCTGAAGCTTATACGCAACTTCACCGTTTACAAAAGCATCTTTTGAAACAAGATTCAATCCGTTTATACTTGCTTTGTTTCCTGATGCCCCGATATTGTTTAATGAATAACAGTTTTCATAAGTTGAGTTGTCATAGCCGACAAATGAACCGACATTACCTTTACCCGTTACGTCTGCAATACCAAAACAATCCTGGGTCAGAGTTGAATTGTTAATACCAATCAGCGCGCCTGCATTTAAATCAGCAGAAACCTTTCCTGTTGAATAACAGTTATATATTTTATTACTGTTTGATTTACCTATCAACGCACCAGCAGTATTTTCAGACACAACATTGGCATTTTCAACTCCAACAAGCTTAATTATACTGTTTTCGCCTGTAACGCCAAACAATCCGGCGTTATCATTATTTGTTACGCTAAGGTTTTTAATAACTTTTCCGTTGCCATCAAACACACCGTCAAACGCGTTTGAATTTGTGCCGATAGGTGTGAATTCGACGCCGTACATATCAATATCATTAACAAGTTGTACTGTTTTATTTTTAAAGGTTTTACCGTTATTTACGCTTGCAGAAAAATCGCACAAATCCTGTGCCGTTTCAATTTCGAGAACTTCATCTGCGCCCGTTAAAGCTTTTATACAAGTGTTATTATAGTTAGTTGTTGATGATTCTTTCCATGAAGATGAGCCGAATTTATAATAGCTCTGACCACTGCTGCTTGAATAATTTCTTATGAATGAGCCATCGCTCAATCCCGATTGACCTTCAAATGCAATAGTCGCTGCTATATCGGAAGTGATTGTTACCAAAACTGCAAAACATTCTCCCTGAGTTATGCTTACAGGCTCAGCCAAATCCACCGTATGATATCCGTCATACGAAAAAGATACTGTTTTCGTTGAAACACATTTTCCGTTTTCAGTCGGTATAGTGTGATTTTTTGAAACTCCCGTGTAAATTTCTATTGTGCATTCTTGTGCTTCACCTAAAGTATAAAACGATACACTTTTCAGACTTTCATCTTTTGTTGCGGTAAATACATTTGCCATTGTTGCTGTTTTTACGGATTCACCTTTTGACGTTGAAGCAGATACACCCGAGCTATAGCCGTAACCGTCATACTGATAAATCGACAGATAATCTTCTGAACTTGTCACATCAACACAGCTGAAATCCTTTAAAGATTTGTCGTAATATGAAATATAAAAATATCCGTCATTGCCCCATGAAGAACCGTAACTGTTTTTTACAATCCACGCGCCATTCCCCTCAGGTTGATTATCTGTTTTAAAATTTGTTAAAGAATACTCGTCATCCCAACCCACTATCGTTATCTGATGATTGGTTAAGCTTTCCTCAGGGTAATAATAGCAATAATTATTTTCATCTGTATTAAGATATTGACCGTTCATATAAAACGCAGCCATTACAGACCCGTTTGTCATAATTTTATTCTTTATAGTATTAGTTTCCGTTACAGGAATTTCATAGGATTCACGAAGATAATATTTTGAAACATATCTTGAGCTTTCGGGATAATTGCCCATATTTTCAATATTGTTCGGATAAAACGGATAATCGTTTTCCTGAGCATATCCCATTCCTCTTGCAAGGGCAAATGTTGAACGAAGCCAATTCCCTCCGCTTTCATACGGACTACTTGCATTTACCCCGTCACCACTTGCTGTGTCTGAATCTGTTTTTTCAACATAACTTTTATGAGTAAACCACACATGATGAGCCTCAGACAAATCAAGGGTGTCTTTGTCTGAAAGAGATTTTGAAAGTATACTGCTTTCAGATGCTGAAATCATTGAAAATGCCCAACAGCTCCCCGTTACTCCCTGGTCTTTGACGCTTGTCACAACATTGTTATCATTTGCATTATATTTTGATGGTAATACGCTGAATGTACCTGCTGAACTTCTCATAAGAGAATAAGTTGAAGCACTGTTGCTTGAAGGCAATTCAACTTCATTTCCGTTTTCATCAATCCATTTCATTTCAGAATATCCGGATTTAGACGTTTTTTCATAAGAGATTGTATAAACATTCTCAACTATTGTATCGTTAACAGCACAAACGGATATATGACTTATTAACAACAACACAGACATAATTATACAAATTAGTTTTTTCATAAAAACGCCCCCTTTAAAATAATTATCTCATAAAGTTAAAATAAAATCAATTAAAAACGGAAATTTCTTCATTCAGATGGAATGAATATATCACTGTCTCTTTAACATCCATTCCGAAACATTCCTTGACTGCTTTGGTATAAACTGAAAGCTGACTGCTATATCTCTCCCTTAATTCCTGCGGAGATTTGACTTTATCCGTCTTGTAGTCAAGCACTACTATTTCACCGTCTTCAACAAACGCACAGTCTATGATTCCCTGAATTACAATTTTCTCATCTTTTGCATTTTCCGGTACTTCTATGCCTAAATCAGACGGTGTCATATTTAAAATAAACTTCTTCTCTCTTAAAATATTTTCCGAGGAAAATATTCTTTTTGCAAGATTTGAACCAAAAAATTTGTTGAGTTTGTCTCTGTCAAGTGATGCAGCTTCAATTTCGTTGATAAAGCCCTTGTTTCTGACTCTTGTTATCTCTTCTTCAATGTCTTTTGAAGCGTTTCCATAGTCACAGTGTTGCATAAACAAATGCATTGCTGTACCCCTTTGCGCAGGAGTCAGACCTTTTTTGTCAAGAAACGCCGGTCTTGATGAAGCAAAGAAATTGAGGTTAAGATTATCCTCTACCTCCGACGCTCCCCTTTTTGCACGAATTGACTGCAAAGATGAATATTCGTATTTATATTCGATCTTTTTCTTTATCAATTCAACCAATTCTTTATCGCAAGAAGCTTTCTCTTGCATTGTTTCCTCTTGCAAAATACTTTCATTTGAATTTACAAAGTTCAAGTCAATTGAAAAGTCTGTATCTACTATTTTTATCATCTTTCTATTTGCAAATTCTCTGAGTTTACGAGCATCAATATGTTTCATCACACAGGCAAGCAGCCAATCGCTGTACCCCGTTGCTTCACCCACTTCATATGGATTCATTTTGCCCATATTGAGTGACAAATTGAATTTTTTCTGGATATTGGAAACATTGACGTCGCTTATACAAATTATCAGTTTTTCCTTTGCCCTTGTCATCGCAACATATAAAACGCGCATTTCTTCTTC
>JAFOEP010000073.1 GCA_017380115.1 Clostridia bacterium
ATTTGCACCTTTGAGTGCAACTGTCACTTTGTTTTCAAAAGCAAATTTTTTCACTGTCTGAATACGGTTTTTCTGTATTTGTTCAATATCAAGACCTGTCAATCTACTCATTTCGCCCGGATGCGGAGTCAGAATTATCGGCGCTCTTGACGCTCTCAATATATTTATATTTTGTGAAACAATATTTATTCCGTCTCCATCTATTACTATCGGACAAGTTGCTTTTCTGATAACTTCGCAAACAATTCTTGACGTATCTTCCGTAACTCCAAGACCACATCCAACAAGTATTACATCAAATTCATCAAGTTTTTCAATGATTCTATAAAGCGCTCTTTTGTCAAGGAATCCTTCGTTATCGCTTTCAAGCGGTAACATCAGCGGTTCTGTCAGTTTTGATGCAATTGCACTATACGCTTTGTCAGGGAAAGCAACGGTAAGAAGACCTGCGCCCGCTCTGATTACTCCCTTTGCGCTCAACACCGCTGCTCCCGGCATTCTCTGGCTTCCGCATATCGCAAGAACTTTTCCGTAATCGCCTTTGTTTGAAACAGGGTTTCTTTCTTTGAAGCTTTCTTTTATTTCTTTTATATTTTTTGTGTAATAAGAAAGCGTTGAACACTTTTCAATATACTCTTTATCAATTCCGATTGAAACTACTACGATTTCACCGCATTTGTTCATTGCCGGAGAAAAAACGTGGCACGGTTTTAATGTGCAGATTGCCAACGTCACATCAGCTTTGATGTAATTTCCTTCAACAGACTGTATATCTCCTCTTAATCCTGAGGGCACATCAATTGAAACCACTGTTTTGTTCAATTTATTTATTGCATCAAACAATCTGCCTGTCTTTTCATCAACCTCTCTTGACAGACCTGTGCCAAAAATCGAATCTATGATATAATCGGACTTAACAATTCTCATTAATGCTTCATCTTCATTAAAGATATAATCAATTATTCTGCAACCGGATTTTTTGAGTCTGTCATAAACATTGGCTGATATATCTGTCATAGGCTCACCAAGAGCAAGGATAACCTCAACATCATATCCGTCATTTATCAGCAGTCCTGCTATCACAAAACCGTCACCGCCGTTGTTGCCGTTACCGCAACATACGGTTATTTTTTTGCTTTTACTTGAAATTATCTTTTTTATTTTTTTATAGCATGATTTTCCTGCGTTTTCCATCAGGCCAAGATATGTCATACCGTTTTTAACGCTTAATTGTTCGGCTTCTTTCATCTGTTCACAAGTTAAAATTTTCATGCATAACACCTCTTTTAAATTAATTTGCTCAAATATTCGTATGACTTCTTCAGCTGAGAATAATCTTTATAGTTTGAGCGATAAAGTTCAATTACGCAATTACCGTTATAACCCGAATCTTTCAACAATCCGATAAACTTCTTCAGATCATAATTGCCTTCTCCCGGAGGAAGACATTTCTGATCTCCCAGACTGTCGCTGATATGAACATTTACAATATTATCAATGAGTTCATCAAGAAAATCCTTCTCACTGAAATCGCAACGACGCATTTGTTTCAAATCAAAAACAAATTTAAAATCGTCTTTCATATAATTTTTCATATTTTTCAAAAACTCAGGGTCTCCCGACATGTGTCCAAAAACGTTTTCCTGAGCAACTGTTACGCCATACTTTTTGCCTTCTTCATATATCCTTGAAAATCTCTCAAAATAATCTTCCTGCTCGATTTTCATATGGTCTCTCGCACCGTGTATTACCAATATTTCTGACCCGAGTTTGTTGCAACTTTCCATATATTTTTTATAAAAATCAAGCATATCCTCAAATCGTCTTTTATAGTCAGAGAAAAAGAAAAACGGTTCGCAACTCGAAGTACAAGGATGAACAGAATTTATTATTATTCCATAGTAGTCTTTTATCTTAATTATTTCATCAAGTATAGGGCTTTTCAACTCCATCGGAGAATTGAAAAATATTTCCGACGTTTTTATTCCTAATTTGCCGATTTCTTCAATTGACTTTTCTGTTTCAAGAGGATAAAAACATGCACTTGATACTCCGATATTCATAAAATACTCCTTAGCAATACTTACCTGTTGATTTTATATCATGATTGGATTTATAATTTATCTGAGGTAGATAAAAATGAAAGAAAAAATCAAAATAAATAAATATTCAAAAATTATTCTTTTATCAGGTTCAATTATAACTTCAATGCTCATTATTGCATCACTTTTTTGTCATATTTTTGCCGGAAGATTGGGCGATTATTACATACTTCATCCGTTAAGTCTTGACCTTATAACATCTGCACGTCAATGCGTCGGCGTCACAATTTTCGGCACAATTATGTTTGAAATCGTCAACAAAAAACAATAAGTTTTTGCTTTGTTATTTATCACAATATTAGAATAATACAAACTCACTTTAAAGTCAATAGATATAAGCTTAGTCAATATAGCGTGTTGACAATTTTTAGCCTATATACTATAATTATCTATTATAATTTATGTCTTTAAGTGAGGTAAAAAAATCATACTATGCAACAATCGTTCTATTGCCGTTGTTCTCGCTTTTTGTTGCTTTTGTTATGGTTTTTTACTGCTTATGCTTTTTTATTTACAAGTATCATCCAGAGGTTATTTTTATGAAAAAAATTGTTAGTATTATTTTAAGTATTTGTTTATTAGTTTCGTTATTTTCTTCTTGCTCAGGCAATCTGACATCTGATGAAAAAGACAACAAATTAAATATTGTTACAACTATTTTTTCCGGATATGACTGGATAAAAAGCATACTTGGTGAAAATTCTGACAACATTAACACAACCTTACTCATTGACGGTGGTGCAGACCTCCACAGCTTCCAGCCCTCTGTTGACGATATCATTAAAATTTCAACCTGTGATATGTTTATTTACGTTGGCGGTGAATCTGACGAATGGGTTGAAGATGCACTAAAACAAAAGAAAAACAAAAATATGATAGTTGTCAGCCTTATGGAAATTCTTTCGGGCAAAGTGAAGGTTGAAGAAAAAGTCGATGGTATGCAGGTTGAATGCAGCGAAGACGAAGAATATGATGAACACATATGGCTTTCATTAAACAACGCCAAGACAATTTGCGAATATCTTTGCCAGAAAATGATTGTGCTTGACCCTGACAACAAGGACTTATATGTTAAAAACACGGACAATTATGTTGACAAACTGACATCTCTTGACCGGGAATACAAGTCAACTGTTGAAAAGAGCTCAAACAAAACTATTGTTTTAGCTGACCGATTCCCTTTCAGATATCTTACAGATGATTATTCAATCAACTACTTTGCAGCTTTCAAAGGTTGTTCTGCTGAAAGTGAAGCAAATTTTGAAACTATCAGATTCCTCTCAAACAAAGTTGATGAATTGAATCTGTCTTGTGTCCTTACCGTCGAAGGTGGTAACGATAAAATAGCTAAAACTGTTGTTTCAAATACAAAAAACAAAAATCAGACTATCCTCACTCTCGATTCAATGCAATCAACAACGCTCGATGATGTCGAAAACGGTTTGACTTATATTTCTATTATGCAGAAGAATCTTGAAGTCCTTAAAGAAGCTTTAAAATAAAGGAGAAGAAATGGCTCAGTTAATTTGTAGTGATCTGACTATCGGTTATGATTCCAGAACAGTTATTTCAAATTTAAATTTTACTGTTGAAAGCGGAGAATATATCTGCATAGTCGGCGAAAATGGTTCAGGAAAAAGTACTTTGATGAAAACTATTCTTGGGCTTCAATCTCCTATTGCCGGAAAAGTTGTTTTTGGTGACGGTTTGAAAAAAAATGAAATCGGATATCTCCCTCAGCAAACTCAGGCACAAAGAGATTTTCCCGCTTCTGTGAGTGAAATTGTTGTGTCAGGATTTCAAGGAAAATGTGGAATAAAACCCTTTTATACAAAAGCACAGAAACAAGAAGCCGAAAAATCTATGGAAAAATTGAACATATTACATCTTGCAAAAAGCAGTTATCGTGAACTTTCCGGCGGTCAACAGCAACGTGTACTTTTAGCAAGAGCTTTATGTTCCACGTCAAAAATTCTCTTGCTTGACGAACCTGTTTCCGGGCTTGACCCAAAAGTTTCTGCTGAAATGTATCAGCTCATTTATGATTTAAACAAAAATGATAAAATAACCGTTATTATGATTTCTCACGATATAACTGCTGCATTGAAATATTCTGATAAAATTTTACATATTGACAAGGATATTTTCTTTGGAACAAAAAGTGAATATCTCAACAGCAATCTCGGTCATATTTTCAACAACACGAAAGACGGTGATATCTGATGACGGAAATTTTTAATAACCTTATACTTTATCTTCAATATCCGTTTGTCAGATACGCATTGATTGTAGGCGTTCTGATAGCTTTATGCTCCTCTCTCCTCGGTGTAACTCTTGTTTTAAAAAGATTTTCGTTCATTGGTGACGGTCTTTCTCACGTTGCTTTCGGAGCTATGGCTATTGCAGCAATACTCAACATGACAAACGATATGCCTCTTGTTTTGTTAATAACAATTATTTGTGCGATTTTGCTTCTCAGAACAGGACAAAATACAAAAATCAAAGGTGATGCCGCTATTGCTATGATATCAGTTGCTTCTCTTGCAATAGGATACCTTCTGATGAATATTTTTTCAACGTCCTCTTCTAACCTTTCAGGTGATGTTTGCAGCACGTTGTTTGGCTCAACTTCCATTCTAACTCTTACCAATACAGAAGTCTGGCTCTGCGTCATTTTATCAATTATCGTTTTAACCGTATTTACTCTATTTTACAACAAAATTTTTATCGTTACATTTGATGAGGATTTTGCAACAGCAACAGGAACAAAAGCAAGCATTTACAATCTTATGATTGCTGTAATTATTGCTGTTATTATTGTTCTTGCAATGAATCTTGTTGGTTCGCTTCTCATTTCAGCGCTCGTTATTTTCCCTGCTCTATCAGCAATGAGAGTTTTCAGAAGCTTTAAATCAGTCACAATTTGTTCAGCGATATTCGGCGTCGTTTGTTCATTACTTGGAATTATAATCTCTATTCTTGTTGGAACACCCGTCGGCTCAACTATTGTTGCTGTTGATATTGCAGGCTTCATAATTCTCTTTATTGCAGGTCAGATTAAAAAAAGATAAAACGATATCTTTCAAACAACTATTATTCTGATAAATTATTTGTCTTCTGTACTACTTTGTACAGAAGATTTTTTTATCAAAATCACTTGCAAATGATTTCGTTTTGTGTTAAAATAATCTAAACGCTATGAAAAAGAGAGTAAAATATCAACAATAGGCTAAGAGAGGATGAGTCGTGGCTGAAAGCTCATCTGCCATTAATGTTATATTTGAAGTTCACTTTGGAGCGGCTTGCTGAAGCGTAAGTGGTAGGTAAAGACGGATGTTTTCGTTAAAGAACAAAGGAGTGTTTGCTCTTAAAGCAAAAATTAGGGTGGTACCGCGGAAGTTCTCACTTTCGTCCCTTTCGGGATGAAAGTGTTTTTTTATTTTTATCTTTCTCCTGACATTTCTAATTGTACTATAAAAGATTATTTTTATCGAAAGGAAAATTGATATGAAAAATCAACTTGAGAAAATCAGCTCAGATGCTTCCAGCCTTATTGAAAGTATTCAGAACAAAGCTGAACTTGATGCTGCAAAAGTAAAATTTCTCGGAAAGAAAGGTGAACTCACTTCTGTTTTAAAACAGATGGGTAAGCTTTCAGCAGAAGAACGTCCTGTTATTGGTCAGATGGCTAATGAAGTCAGAAATTATATTGAAAAAATGATTTCTGATGCTGAAACAAAAATCAAAGCTGCTGAAATGAAGAAAAAGCTTGAAAAAGAAACTCTTGATATTACTATGCCGGGTACTCCAAGAAAAATTGGTCATAAACATCCTTTGTCAATCGTTCTTGACGAAGTTAAAGATATTTTTCTCGGAATGGGATTTGATATTGCTTCCGGTCCTGAAGTTGAATGGGATTATTACAACTTTGAAGCTTTGAATATGGCTCCTGACCACCCTGCTCGTGATACTCAAGATACATTCTATATCACTGAAAAAATGTTGTTAAGAACTCAGACTTCTCCTGTTCAGATTCGTGTTATGGAAAAACAAAAACCTCCTGTCAGAATTATTTCTCCCGGAAGAGTTTACCGTTCTGATGCAGTTGACGCAACTCATTCTCCCCTTTTCCACCAGATTGAAGGTCTTGTTGTTGACAAAAACATTACTATGGGTGACCTCAAGGGTACTCTTGAAATGTTTGCAAAAAAACTTTATGGTGAAAACACAAAAATCAGACTTCGTCCTCACCACTTCCCGTTCACTGAACCTTCTTGCGAAATTGACGTAAGTTGCTTCAGATGCGGCGGTCAGGGTTGTCCGATGTGTAAAGGTGAAGGATTTATTGAAATTCTTGGCGGTGGAATGGTACACCCAAAAGTTCTTGCAACTTGTGGTATTGACCCTGAAATATACAGTGGGTTTGCATTTGGTCTCGGTCTTGAAAGACTTGTTATGTTTAAATTTAACATTGACGATATGCGTTTACTTTATGACAACGATGTTCGTTTTCTTGAACAATTTTAAGGAGGAGTTAATATGAATTTATCTAAAAAATGGTTGAGCGATTATATCTCTCTTAACGTTACAGACAAAGAATTTGCGGACGGAATGACTCTCTCCGGTTCAAAAGTTGAAGGTTTTGAAAAAGAAGGCTCAGAACTTAAAAATATTGTTGTAGGTAAAGTTGAACAGCTTGAAAGACATCCTGACTCAGATCATCTCTGGGTTTGTCAGATTAACATTGGCGAAGAAAACAACATTCAGATTGTTACAGGTGCTCAGAACCTTAAAGAAGGCGATTTTGTGCCCGTTGCACTTCATAAATCTGTTGTTCATGGTGGTCAGAAAATCACTAAAGGTAAATTGAGAGGCGTCGAGAGTAACGGTATGCTTTGTTCAGTTGCTGAACTCGGACTCACTGTCAACGATTTCCCATATGCTATTGAAGATGGAATTTTTGTTCTCGGTGATGATTGCGATTTGACACTCGGCAAAGATATTTGTGAAGCAATCGGACTTGATGACGTTGTTACTGAATTTGAAATCACATCAAACAGAGCTGACTGTATGTGCGTAACAGGTCTTGCAAGAGAAGCAGCTGCTACTTTTGGTTGCGAATTAAATATCAAATCTTCTGAGGTTAAAACAATAGACGAAGATGTTAACGACTATCTTACCGTTAGCATTGAAAACCCGGATAAATGTTACAGATATTGCGGTGCTATAGTAAAAAACGTACGTATCAAGCCTTCTCCAAGATGGTTGCGTGAAAGACTCAGAGCAAGTGGCGTCAGACCAATAAACAACATTGTTGACATTACAAACTACGTTATGCTTGAATTTGGTCAGCCGATGCACGCTTTCGACCTCAGATATCTTAAAGGCGGAAAAGTTATTGTCAGAAACGCCAGAAATGACGAGACAATCACCACCCTTGACGATGTTGAAAGAAAGCTTGATGAATCTATGCTTGTTATTGCTGATGCAGAGTCACCTGTTGCTGTTGCAGGTATAATGGGTGGAGAATTCAGCTCAATTATGGACGACACTACAACAATTGTTTTTGAATCTGCTTGTTTCAACGGTTCAAGCATCAGAAGAACTGCAAAGGCTCTTGGAATGAGAACAGAAGCTTCTTCAAGATACGAGAAAGAATTGAGCCCTGAAAGTTGTATGACAATACTTCAAAGAGCTCTTGAACTTGTTAACATTCTTGATGCAGGTGATGTTTTGAGTGGCATAGTTGATTGCTATGTCAACAAAGCAAAAAAATCTGTTGTTAAATTTGAGCCTGATTGGGTAAACAATTTTATCGGTATCAATGTCAGCGCTGAAAAGCAAAAAGAAATGCTTGAAAAAATTGGCTTTACAGTTGAAAACGGAGAAATAACTGCTCCTTATTTCAGAAACGATATCGAACACAAAGCTGATATTGCAGAAGAAATTGCAAGATTTTACGGTTTCCATAACATTGAAAACAGACCTCTTTCGGGTGTTGCCAACGCAAAGTTGACTCCTATTCAGCAGTTTACTAAAAACATTGATTTTGCTTGTAGAAGCTGTGGTCTTGATGAAATTTCAACATTCTCATTTATCAGCCCAAAAGGATATGATAAAATCCGTCTTGACAAAGACAGTGAAAAAAGAAATTCTGTTGTCATTTTAAACCCTCTTGGCGAAGATACAAGCGTTATGAGAACAACCCCGATGATTTCTATGATGGAAATTCTCTCTAAAAACTTTAAAAGCAGAAACGAATCAGTCTCTTTATATGAAATCTCAACAGAATATATTTCTAACGGCTTAGAAGAACTTCCTGACGAAAATCAAAAAATATGTATAGGTATGTTTTCTTCTGAATATAATTTCTTTGTGATCAAAGGAATTGTTGAGGAAATACTTGGCGTTGCAGGTGCTTCAGATTATGACATTGAAGCTGTTACAGACAACAGTTCTATGCATCCGGGCAGAACTGCAAAATTCTTCAAAGGCGACAAAGAAATTGCATTGTTTGGTGAAGTTCATCCGGAAGTTCAGAAAAACTTCGGTATTTCAACCAAGGTTTATTATGCTGAAATTGATTTGAACAATCTGTTTGAAATTTCAGAAATCAACAAGCAATACAAACCTCTTCCTAAGTTCCCTGCTATGACAAGAGACCTTGCTTTTGTTTGCGAAAACAAAATCCCTGTTTTAAATCTTGAAAAAACAATCAAAAAAGCAATCGGTCCGAACCTTGAAGAAATCACTCTTTTTGATGTTTATACAGGTGAACAAATTGCTGAAGGAATGAAGAGCGTTGCTTTCAATCTCAAACTTCGTTCTCCTGAAAGAACTTTGACAGACGAAGAAGCAGATTGTGCACTCAAAAAAGCTATTGATGCTCTTGGTAAACTCGGAATTGAATTAAGAAGCTAAAAAATTATTTATAAAAACACTTGTATTATTAAATTTTTTAGTGTAAAATAATATTGTTGAATACTGTATCTATGTTGGAGGTGCATTGTAATGAATATTGACAGAACAATACAATTTTCAATTAAAAATGAACTTGAAGATGAAATCAAGAAAAATCTCACACTTGTTTACGATTCTTTAAAGGAAAAAGGATACAATCCAACCAATCAAATTGTCGGATATATACTTTCCGAGGACCCGACATATATTACGACCCACAACAATGCAAGAAGTATTATCCGCAAAATTGACAGAGATGAACTTCTTCAGGTATTGGTCGAAAACTATCTTAATAAATAAAAGGAGGTTTTCTTTCAATGGCTTCTGAAAAGAAGAGTGAATATCTCACCTACAAAGAAAAACCACTTCTTCGCTGTAATAACACAATTTATTATGGTGATATGAGCGATCCATATGTTATTATGCTTCAGATTATGAGCAAAAAAGAAGAAAATGGAATTGAAATGGCTGACAAAATTATGGTTCAGCTCCTTTCAACAGATCCAAATGCAAGTCCAAGAGAACGAATCATTAAAAAGAGCGAAAAGAAAGGTCTCTACAACGCAATGGACATCGGTTCTATCTGGCTTAAACGTGCTTTGAATCCAAAAGAATAACATAAATCTTATACCCTGCTTTTTGGAAATCCAATCAGCAGGGTTTTTTGTTGCCTGATTTTGAGCATATAAATGATTTTTTCGGGGAAAATAAAATAAAAAATTACAGTTGGTGATTAAATGAATTCCTTATGGTCTTGCACTTCTGAAATGCCGAGTTTTGAAAGTTTGAAAGAAAATATTGAAACAGATGTTTTAATTATTGGTGGTGGTATTGCAGGTATCATTTGTGCTTACGAACTTGATAGACAAAATATAAATTATGTTCTTGTTGAGGCCAACAAGATTTGTAGTGGTATCACAAAAAATACTACTGCAAAAATCACTTCTCAACACGGATTGATTTACGATTCAATTGCTCGCAAATACAACTTTGAAACAGCTCGTCTTTACCTTGAATCAAATGAACTTGCAATTAAAAAATATCAGGATATTTGCCAGAATATAGACTGCGATTTTCAAATCGAAGACAACTATGTTTATTGTGTTGACAAGGAAAATAAAATTGAAAAGGAACTGAACACCCTCAAAAAGATTGGTTTTGAAGCTCAAAAAGTAAACAGTATTCCTTTACCTGTTACAATTAAAAGTGCAATTAAATTTAAAAATCAAGCAAAATTTCATCCTCTTAAATTTATAGCTCAGATTTCTAAAAACCTCAAAATTTATGAAAACACTAAGATTTTAGAATTAAAAGGAACAACTGCAATAACTAAAAACGGTAAAATCACTGCTAAGAAAATTATTTCCGCTACTCATTTCCCTTTCATCAACAAACACGGAAGTTATTATTTGAAATTATATCAACATCGTTCATACGTTATTGCATTAAAAGATGCTTCTGAAATTAACGGAATGTACGTTGATGAAAGCAAAAAAGGTATGTCATTCCGAAACGCAAACGGTCTTTTGTTGATTGGTGGTGGTGACCACAGAACAGGCAAAAATGGCGGAAATTGGGCCGAATTAGAGAGATTTGCACACAAGTACTATCCTTTCAGTAAAATTGAATACAAGTGGGCTACGCAGGATTGTATGAGCCTTGACGGTATTCCTTATATCGGTCAATATTCATCTGATACACCAGACTTTTTCGTTGCATCGGGTTTTAATAAATGGGGTATGACTTCTGCAATGGTATCTGCATTAATTTTATCTGATTTAGTTCAAGGCAAAAAGAATCCCTATTCTTTCGTTTATTCACCATCAAGATCAATTATCCATCCTCAACTTGGAATTAATGCTTTTGAAGCAGTTGTAAACCTTTTGACTCCAACAAAAAAAAGATGTCCGCATTTAGGATGTGCTTTGAAATGGAATCCAGATGAACATTCATGGGACTGTCCTTGTCATGGCTCACGTTTCACAGAAGACGGTAAGCTAATTGACAATCCTGCAACGGGCAATCTCAGACAAAAATAGACATTATAAAAAGAATTGAGGCGATGACAAATGTCATCGCCTCAAAATTGTTTGATTTTATGCTTCTGTTTCGATAAACGATACAACAAGATAACATGTATCAGTTACTACTGAATTTCCTTTTGAATCAAGGCCTGTAAATGTCAGTTTATATGTTGTACCTGATTCGGGTTGTGCTCCCGTTCTGAATGTAACAGTTGCTGCATTTCCACTTCCCGGAAGATTTACTGATTTCGTCAATGACGGTTGTTCAGTATAAACACCTGTCTGAGGATTTTTCTCTTCAACTGATACTGTAAGTGCGCTGATATTTGAATGATTAATTATTATATCTGCACTTGTTTCATCGAGAGAAACTATATAATCCTGTGCTTTTGCATCAATAACATATAATCCTAAACCTTCATTCGAGAATGTTAATGTTGCGTTATATGCTAAATTGTTTTCACATGACTTATAGCTTCCACCGTTATAAATATTAACGTTCCATTTGACTTCATCAGCTATTGATGTTGGTGAAACAATATTTACTGTATATTCTTCATTTGGTAAAACAGGAATATAAATATAATTTCCGTTTGCACAATAATTTGTTCCACTGACTTCTGCATATGTTCCTGATGGAATCGTTCCGTTTTCAGGGTCAAGTGTGAGTCTGAGTGAATATACGCCTTCTTCATAAACCGTGTTATGAGCAGGAGCACTTTCGGTAAATGATGATGTAAATGAATATACATATTTTTCATTGTTGAGCATTGTTGTGTCAGCTTCATCAATGTTTGCATTAAAGCTGTTTGCACCAATATTGGCTATTACTGAGCTTATTCCACCAAACATTGTTGTGCTGATTGATTGCTGAGTATCATATGTAATGTATTCAAGCGACAATGCAACACTCGTGCTTTGAGCAGAAC
>JAFOEP010000074.1 GCA_017380115.1 Clostridia bacterium
ATGCAGTTGTAGAAAAGAGTGATATGGTTTTCATTCCTGACCCTGACACAGCAGTTGTTGATCCTTTCTGTGATATTCCTACTTTGTCAATGACAGGTAACGCAATGATTATTGATTCTCCTGAAAACCGTCCTCTTGCACAGTATCCACGTAACATCATCCGTGCAGCAGTTGAATATATGAAAAACAGCGGTGTAGCTGACACTATGAAAATTCTTCCTGAATTTGAATTTTATCTTTTTGATGATGTAACATGGGGCGTTGATGGCAATTATATCGGCGCATCAGTTGACGCAAAACAGTCATATTGGAACAGCACAGAGGAAGGCAAAGGCGTTGTAGTTGCAAAGCAGAAGAACTATCATATCGCAAAGCCGTTTGACACATCTTATGAATGTCGTAGTGAAATGTGCTTGCTTATGAAAGAAGCAGGAATTGATATCAACTATCATCATCCGGAAGTTGCAGCATCAGGTCAGTTTGAAATTGAACCACAGCTTGGCGAAGTTGTTCATATGGCAGATGCATCAATGATGATAAAATATATCATTCATAACACAGCTCTTAAATATGGCAAGAGTGCTACATTTATGCCAAAACCAATCTATGGTGAAGCAGGTAGCGGTATGCACGTTCATATGCTTCTTTTCAAAGACGGTAAGCCTGTATTTTCTGATGATAACGGTTATTCACACCTCAGTGAAACAGCTCACTACTTTATGGGTGGACTTCTCAAACATATTGCATCTCTTTGCGCTATCACAAACCCAAGCACAAACTCATTCAAGAGACTTGTTCCTGGATTTGAAGCACCTGTAACTGTTGGATACGCAACATCAAACAGAAGCGCTGTTATCCGTATTCCTGCATATGCAAAAACACCAGACAAACGTCGTTTTGAACTTCGTAATCCGGACGCAACCTGTAACCCATATTTCTGCTATGCAGCAATTCTTATGGCAGGTCTTGACGGTGTTAAAAATAAGATTGATCCTCACGCAAACGGTTGGGGTCCATACGATATGAACCTCTATCACCTCAGCGACGAAGAAAAAGCAAAACTTCATCATTTGCCAACATCTCTTGATGAAGCACTTGAAGCACTTGAAAAAGACCACGCATACCTCACAGAAGGCGGCGTATTCCCGGAAGAACTTATCAACAATTTCATCAAAGCAAAGAAAGAAGAATGTGCAGCACTTGCAGCAATTCCTCATCCTGCTGAATTTGATAAGTATTATAACCTTTAATTTTAAAAGAAAACACCTGAGCGTTCCAACGCCGAGCGTTGGTAAGGAAGTATTTCTTTAAAATGTGAACTTACGGCACAATAATGCGTTAAAAACCACCGATACGCGATAGCGTAATCGGTGGTTTTTGCCTTTTCTTGCACACGCAATTTCGCATTTTAAAGTGCTGCGCAGTTTCGTAGAAAAGCAAAATTGTTTGGATTGAAGCCAAAAATGCAGCAAGGCTGCCGCCTTGCGAGGCTTTTGGTGATAATACAAGGAATTTTGTTTGAGAAACAAAAACTTCCTTATCAACACTCGGCGAAAGACACTCAGGTGTTTTTTTGCGTCTGACGTAAATAAGTTAATATTGTTCAGCACAAGAAAATCCCCTATTCTTTTTGAATAGGGGAATATTTCTCATTAAATCAGAACAATCCGCTAATTTTTCCGTTTTCGTCAACATCGATTTTCTCTGCTGCCGGAGCTTTTGGAAGTCCGGGCATTGTGAGAATGTCTCCTGTGAGAACAACGATAAATCCTGCACCGGCAGAAACTTTAACATTTTTAACTGTTACTTTAAAGTTTTCAGGTGCACCGAGTTTTGTCGGGTCGTCTGAGAAGCTATATTGAGTTTTTGCTATACAAACAGGAACGTTTCCGAAGCCAAGATTTTCGAGCTGTTCAATTTGTTTCTGAGCGTTTGGCATAATTGTAATACCGTCACCGCCATAAACTTTTTTAACAACAGCTTCAATTTTTTCGCTGATTGAAAGGTCATCACTGTATGAGAAAGTGAAATCGCCTTCTTCTTCCTCGCAAAGACGAACAACTTCTTTTGCAAGTTCTTCGCCACCTTTGCCGCCTTCTGCCCAAACGGTAGAAAGAACAGTGTTAACGCCAAGTTCTCTGCATTTTGAAATAATGAACTCAATTTCTTTGTCTGTGTCTGTCGGGAATCTGTTGACAGCAACAACACAAGGAAGCTTATAAACATTTGTAATGTTTGAGATATGACGAAGAAGATTAGGAATACCTTTTTCAAGAGCTACAACGTCTTCTTCATTAAGCTGTGTTTTAGCAAGACCACCGTGCATTTTAAGAGCTCTGACAGTTGCAACAACAACTACTGCATCAGGAGTAAGACCTGCCATACGACATTTGATGTCAAGGAATTTTTCTGCGCCAAGGTCTGCACCGAAACCTGCTTCTGTTACTGTGTAATCGCCCATTTTCAAAGCCATCTTTGTTGCAATAACAGAGTTGCATCCGTGAGCAATGTTAGCAAAAGGTCCACCGTGAACAAATGCAGGAGTGCCTTCAAGAGTCTGAACAAGATTTGGTTTGATTGCATCTTTCAAAAGAGCAGTCATAGCACCGACAGCTTTCAAGTCACCTGCTGTGACAGGTTTGTCATCGTATGTATAAGCAACAATAATTCTTGAAAGTCTTTCTTTCAAATCTGTAATTGAATTTGCAAGGCAGAAAACAGCCATAATTTCACTTGCAACGGTGATGTCAAAACCGTCTTCACGAGGAACACCGTTTGCTTTTCCGCCAAGACCATCTGTTACAAATCTGAGCTGACGGTCGTTCATATCAACGCATCTTTTCCATGTGATTCTGCGAACATCAATGCCGAGCTTGTTGCCTTGCTGAATGTGGTTGTCAAGCATTGCTGCAAGAAGGTTGTTTGCTGCACCGATTGCGTGGAAGTCGCCTGTAAAATGGAGATTGATATCTTCCATAGGAACAACCTGTGCATATCCGCCACCTGCTGCGCCACCTTTGACACCAAAAACAGGTCCTAATGAAGGTTCACGCAAAGCAACTGTAACGTCTTTGCCGATTCTTTTCAAACCGTCTGCAAGTCCGATTGTTGTAGTTGTTTTTCCTTCTCCGGCAGGAGTTGGAGTGATTGCAGTAACAAGAATCAACTTACCATCTTTTTTGTCTGAGTCTTTTAAAAGAGCAGTGTCAATTTTTGCTTTGTAATTACCATATTGCTCAATATATTTTTCGTCAATGTGTGCTTTTTTTGCAATTTCTTTAATATTGAGCATTTCGCATTCCTGAGCAATTTCAATGTCTGTTTTGTAGGTCATAATTGTTATTCTCCTTTAAAATATTTTAAAGCAGCTTCAAACATTCTGATGTCATAATTTCCTAATACGTTTTTGTAAAGACCTGCGCCAATACGTTCACTGTGGCCCATTTTACCAAACACTCTGCCGTCAGGTGAAGTAATACCTTCGATGGCATAAAGGGAGTTGTTAGGATTGAAATGAACATCAGAAGTTGCATTTCCTTCAAAATCAACATACTGAGTTGCGATTTGTCCGTTTTCAGCTAATTTATTGATAAGTTCATCACTTGCAATAAATCTGCCCTCGCCGTGAGAAATCGGAACATTGACGATGTCGCCGACGTTCATAAGAGAAAGCCATGGAGATTTATTTGAAGCAATTCTTGTACGAACAATTTTTGACTGATGTCGCGCAATTACGTTGAAAGTAAGTGTAGGACAGTTTTCGTCAGTGTCAATGATTTTTCCGTACGGAACAAGACCGAGTTTGATAAGCGCCTGGAAACCGTTACAAATACCGCACATAAGTCCGTCACGATTATCAAGCAAATCAGTAACACCTTGTTTGATTGAGTCGTTGCGGAAGAATGCAGTTATAAATTTACCACTTCCGTCAGGTTCGTCACCGCCGGAAAATCCACCCGGAATAAATATCATCTGAGAAGTTTTGATTTCGTTTGCGAAATCTTCAATGCTTCTTGAAATGCCGTCACTTGAAAGGTTGTTGATAACCATAATTTTTGCTTCAGCACCTGCGTCTGAAACAGCTTTTGCACTGTCAAATTCACAGTTTGTTCCCGGGAAAGCAGGAATCAGAACTTTTGGCTTTGCAGTTTTAATAGCCGGAGCAGGATATGAAGTTGCTTTATATTCAAAGTTCTTCATAGGAGCTTTGTTGTCCGGAATGTTGCAAGGATAAATGCTTTCAAGTTTGTTTTCATAGAGTGTTGTCAGTTCGTTAAACTTGATTTCATCGTCTGCAAGAACAAATTTGTCGTCGTTTGTAACAGTACCGAGAACACAACCTGCATCAACATCTTCTGTAACTTCGAGCACAAAAGAACCGTAGCAATATTCAAACAATTTTTCAACAGAAACATCTTTGGAGAAAGTGAATCCGAATCCGTTACCAAGAGACATTTTCAAAATTGCTTCTGCAACACCGCCAAGTCCGACTGTATAGCAGGAAACGGCTTTGCCTGAGCGAAGAAGATTTGTTACTTTTGAGAAAGTGTCAAGCAAACTTGACGTTATCGGTAAACCGTTTTCGTCGGTTTCAGGAGCGACAAGAATAACCTTGTTGTTTGCTTCTTTGAATTCAGGAGAAACGATATCTCTGACCTTCTGAGTTGTTACGGCAAAAGAAACAAGAGTCGGAGGAACATCAAGGTCCTCAAACGAACCACTCATTGAGTCTTTACCACCAATTGAACCGATTCCAAGTTCCATCTGTGCTTTGAAAGCACCAAGCAAAGCTGCAAGAGGCTTGCCCCAACGTTTGCTGTCTTTTCTTGGATGTTCAAAATATTCCTGGAAAGTAAGATAAACATCTTTAAATTCTGCACCTGTTGCAATAAGCTTACAAACAGATTCAACAACTGCAAGATATGCACCATGATATGGGCTTTGTTCAGTAACAAATGGGTTGTAACCCCATGACATTACGGAACAATCGTCTGTATGTTTCTTTTCAACAGATATTTTCTGTACCATTGCCTGAATAGGAGTGAGCTGTTTTTTACCACCAAACGGCATAAGCACTGTTCCTGCGCCGATGGTTGAGTCAAATCTTTCAGAAAGACCTCTCTTTGAACAAACATTCAAATCCTCAGCAAGTCTGAGGTAGTTCTCGCGGAAAGTTCCGTCAACGTTTTTGACAGGTTTAACGGATTTCGCAGGAGCGATTGAAATATGTTTGTCAGCACCGTTGGAATTGAGGAATTCACGGCTGATGTCAACAATAGTGTTGCCGTTCCAATGCATTATCAGACGAGGATTTTCGCTGACTGTTGCAACTGCACAAGCGTTGAGGTTTTCTTCTTTTGCAAGAGAAAGGAATGCTTCAACATCTTTTGCTTCAACAACAACTGCCATACGTTCCTGAGATTCGCTGATAGCAAGTTCTGTGCCGTCAAGACCCTCATATTTTTTCGGAACTGCATCAAGGTTGATAACAAGACCGTCAGCAAGTTCACCGATTGCAACGGAAACACCACCTGCACCAAAGTCGTTACAGCGTTTAATCATACGACAAGCAGTTTTGTTTCTGAAAAGTCTTTGAAGCTTGCGTTCTTCAGGAGCGTTACCCTTCTGAACTTCTGCACCACAAGTTTCAACTGAATGAGTAGTGTGTGCTTTTGAAGAACCTGTTGCACCGCCGATTCCGTCACGGCCTGTGCTACCACCAAGCAAGATAACAACGTCACCCGGAGCAGGTACTTCTCTTCTTACATTTTCAGCCGGAGCAGCGGCAATAACAGCACCGATTTCCATACGTTTTGCTGCATATCCGGGATGATAAAGTTCATCTACAATACCCGTAGCAAGTCCGATCTGGTTACCGTAGGATGAATAACCTGCTGCTGCGGTAGTTACAATTTTTCTTTGAGGAAGTTTACCTTCAATTGTTTCGCTGATAGGAACAGTCGGGTCAGCTGCACCCGTTACACGCATTGCACCGTAAACATAGCTTCTACCTGAAAGAGGGTCTCTGATAGCTCCTCCGATACAAGTTGCAGCACCACCAAACGGTTCGATTTCTGTCGGGTGGTTATGAGTTTCGTTTTTGAAAAGCAATAACCACGGTTCAGATTTACCGTCAACATCAACGTCAATTTTAACTGTACAGGCATTAATTTCTTCCGATTCGTCAAGCTTGTCAAGTTTGCCATGAGTTCTGAGATATTTAACTGCAACAGTTGCAATATCCATAAGACAAATCGGTTTTGTTCTGCCGAGTTCTTCTCTTGTTTTTATGTAATCATTGTAAGCGTTTTGTAAAAGTTCGTCTTCAAATTTAACATCGTCGATAACAGTCAGGAAAGTTGTATGACGGCAATGGTCAGACCAATAAGTGTCAATCATACGAATTTCAGTGATTGTCGGGTCACGCTGTTCAGTTTTGAAATAAGACTGACAGAATTCGATGTCATCAGTGTCCATTGCAAGACCGTATTCTTTAACAAAATTTTCAAGGCCTGTACGGTCAAGAGATAAAAATCCGTCAAGAGTTTTAACTGTTGTAGGGATTTCGTATTTTGTTTTAAGAGTTTCGGGCTTTTCAAGAGATGCTTCTCTTGATTCAACGGGGTTGATAACATATTTTTTGATTTCATCGAGTTCTTTTTCGCTCAGATCACCATAGAGAATATAAACTTTAGCAGAGCGAATGATAGGACGATCACCTTTTGATATTATCTGAATACACTGAGCTGCACTGTCAGCACGTTGGTCAAACTGACCGGGAAGAAATTCTACTGCGAAGCAGTAACCGTTTGCAGCATCAATTTCTTTTGTTGCAATATCGAGTTGGGGTTCTGAAAAAACTGTTTTAACTGAATAGTCAAAAAGTTCTTCTGTAATATTTTCGGCATCGTAACGGTTAAGAATACGAACGTCGATTAAGGAATTAATCCCCAAAAAGTTCTGAATATCGTTCAACAAAGCTGAAGCTTCATGAGCTAAATGTTTTTTCTTTTCAACAAATATTCTGTAAACCATTTATTTTTCCTCCGTAGCTTTTAAGGCGCGAGTTCCGATATCGTGACGGAAATAAGCGTTGCCGAAACTGATGTCTGAAACATAATCGTAAGCTTTGTCAATGGATTTTTTGAGATTATCTTCAACAGCAGTAACTCCAAGCACTCTGCCACCATTTGTCAACAATTTGCCATTTTCATATTTTGCACCGGCAACATAAACGTTGTCGTTAAGATTCTGAGGGATTGTAATTTCGTATCCTTTTTCGTATTTAACAGGATAACCTTCTGATGCCATAATAACGCAGCAAGCGCTCTTCTGGCTGAATTTAACTTCAATGTCTGCGAGAGTTTCGTTTGTAACGGCCTGCATAACGCTCAAAAGGTCAGATTCAAGAAGAGGTAAAACAACCTGTGTTTCAGGGTCACCGAAACGGCAGTTGTATTCAATCACTTTCGGACCGTTTTGTGTGAGCATAAGTCCAAAATAAAGACATCCTTTGAATGTTCTTCCTTCTTCTTTCATTGCGCGGATTGTCGGAACAAAAATTTCTTCCATACATCTTGCTGCAACATCTTTTGTATAATACGGATTCGGAGCAACAGTACCCATACCTCCGGTGTTGAGACCGGTGTCGTTGTCACCTGCACGTTTGTGGTCCATAGATGAAATCATAGGAACAACAACGTTTCCGTCAGTAAAAGACAAAACAGAAACTTCAGGGCCTGTCAAGAATTCTTCAACAACAATTTTGTCTCCGCTTTTTCCGAATTGTTTGTCCTGCATAATGGAAATGACAGCGTCTTTTGCTTCGTCAAGTGTGTTTGCGATTATAACGCCTTTGCCCAAAGCAAGACCGTCAGCCTTAATAACAGTTGGAATTGGCGCACTTTCGAGGTAAGACAAAGCATCTTCTGCGTTGTCAAAAACTTCATACTGTGCAGTCGGAATACCATATTTTTTCATAAGGTTTTTTGAAAAAACTTTACTTCCCTCAATAATGGCAGCTTTTTTGTCGGGACCAAAACAAGGGATACCTTTTTCTTCAAGAGCATCTACGCATCCCAAAACCAATGGGTCGTCTGGTGCAACAACAGCATAATCAATTTTGTTTTCAAGCGCAAAATCAACTATTTTTTCAATTTCGGTAGCTCCGATGTTGACACATTCAGCGTCTGCTACCATACCGCCGTTTCCCGGAAGTGCAAATATTTTTTCAACTTGTTTGTTTTCTTTTAATTTTTTTATTATGGCGTGTTCACGTCCGCCGGAACCTACAACCAATAACTTCATTTTAATTGCTCCTTAATTAATGGTGGAAAAGACGCATTCCTGTAAATGACATTGTAATGCCGAATTTGTTACAGCGTTCAATAACAAGGTCATCACGGATAGAACCGCCCGGTTCAGCAATATATTTAACACCACTTGCTGCGGCACGGTCAACGTTGTCGCTGAATGGGAAGAATGCGTCAGAGCCCAAAGCAACATCTGTGATTGTTGAAAGATAAGCTTTCTGTTCTTCGTCTGTAAATGGTTCAGGGCGAGTTGTGAAATAGTTTTGCCATACGCCTTCTGCACAAACGTCTTCTTCGTTTTTGTTTATGTAACCGTCAATAACGTTGTCACGTTCAGGTCTGCCGAGTTCAGGCTTGAAAGGAAGGTTAAGAACCTTGTCGGCTTGTCTGAGGAACCATGTGTTAGCTTTGCCACCTGCAAGGCGTGTACAATGGATACGTGATTGCTGACCTGCACCAACGCCGATAGCCTGACCGTCAACTGCAAAACATACTGAGTTTGACTGAGTATATTTGAGAGTAATAAGAGAAACGATAAGGTCACGGATTGCACTTTCAGGCATATCTTTTTTGTCTGTTACTATGTTTTCAAGTAATTCACGGTTAATTTTGAAATTGTTTCTGCCCTGTTCAAATGTGATTCCGAAAACCTGTTTGTGTTCTGTTTCTTCAGGAACAAAATCAGGGTCAATTTTAACAACGTTGTAATTGCCACCACGTTTTGATTTGAGAATTTCCAAAGCTTCCGGTTCATATCCAGGAGCGATAACGCCGTCGGAAACTTCACGCTTGATAAGCTTTGCTGTTGTTACGTCGCAAACGTCGGAAAGAGCAACCCAATCTCCGAAAGAGCAGAGACGGTCTGTTCCACGTGCACGAGCATAAGCGCAAGCAAGAGGTGACTCGTCAAGACCTTCAATGTCGTCAACAAAACAAGCTTTTTTAAGCTTTTCAGGAAGTTTGATTCCAACAGCAGCAGAAGTCGGACTAACGTGTTTGAAGGAAGTTACAGCAGGAAGTCCAAGAGCTTCTTTGAGTTCTTTTACAAGCTGCCATGAGTTAAAAGCGTCAAGGAAGTTGATGTAACCCGGGCGACCGCTTAAAATTTCTATCGGCAAATCGCTGCCGTCGTTCATAAAGATTTTTGATGGTTTCTGGTTGGGGTTGCAACCATATTTGAGTTCAAATTCTTTCATCTTTCTTTCTCCTTATTTGTTTTTGTTGACAAGGCGATTTTCAACTTCGCCGTTTTCAAGGTTTATAAATCTTACATAAAGTGAAATTTTGTTGTTCTCATCAAGAGAATTCCAAATTTTATTTGTAAAAGCGTCTATATCATTTTCGATTGCGACACGTTCAGGTTCACCCTGGAAAGTCGGAATAGGATTGCCGTCGCAAACGTAGGTGTGAATAAAGTGACCAAGACCTGCTTTTGACGGATAAGAAAATCCATAACGGGCACAGTCGCTACCCTGGCTGTCAATGCTTTTGAGAATGCTCATCTGATATGTAAAATCTCCGTTTTCAAAAGTCAACATACCGCTGATTCTTGGAGTGAAATTCGGTGCATCAGGTTCAAATTCGCGAATTTCAAGAGCTTTATTAAAAGATTTTCCTTCTTTTATTCCGTCATATATTGTATCGGTCTGGTCGCCGTTAGTAACAATAAGATTGTTTTCATATTGACGTATTGCAGCATAGATGATAAGACTTGGGTCTTCAACTTTACTTGCGTCAAAAGGTTCGGTAAAAACTTCGTTGTTTTTTTCAGTAAAAATTCTGTTACGGGAATTATCACTTCTGCCCATAATGAAATATGCTGCACAAGCATTTTTGCCGTCGGAAGTTTTTCCGATAATAATACCTCTGCCGGGATAAGTGTTGCCGTCAAGAAGCTCGGCTACGTCGTTTGTTTTGTAAATTTCCATAATATAGTCACCTTTCAATTAATTTTTTAGAAATCAGTTCGGTTGATTGAGGTAAAATTTTCCATTCAGCAAGTCGCATAACACGTTTTTGTAAAGACTCAGGAGTGTCATTATCAAGAACATTAACGGCTTTTTGCATTATTATTTCACCACCGTCAGGAATTTCATTTACGAAATGAACTGTTGCACCCGTAACTTTTACGCCTTTTTTCAAAGCTTCTTCGTGAACTCTGAGACCGTAAAAGCCCTGACCGCAGAATGAGGGGATAAGGGATGGGTGAACATTTATTATTCTGTTTTTGAAATGAGAAGTAAATTTCTCGCTCAAAATTGACATAAATCCTGCAAGAACGATAAGGTCAATTTTGTTTTCTTCAAGTTCGTCGATGATAGCATCTTCAAATGATTGCTGGTCAGCAAATGACTTTTTTGTTATAACAGCAGTTTTGATGTTGGCTTTTTCGGCACGTTGAAGAGCATAAGCGCCGGAGTTGTTGGAAATTACAAGCTTTATCTCACCACTTTTAATAACACCTTTGTTCTGAGCGTTGATAAGAGCCTGTAAATTAGTTCCACCGCCTGAAACCAAAACAGCAATATTTGCTTTTCTTTCCTGCATAATATTTTCTTCCTTTCTTTCGGAAGTTAAATTAACAAATTTCTATTTTATTTTCTGATTCAACAATTTCGCCGATAATGTAAGCGTCTTCTCCGTTGTCTTTGAGAATTGCGAGAGCTTTGTCAGCTTCGTCTTTCGGAACAACGATGCTCATACCTACGCCCATATTGAATGTGTTGAACATATCTCTTTCAGAAATGTTGCCGTGCTTCTGGATGAGTTCAAATATCGGTAAAATGCGGACAGCGCTTCTGTCAATCTTTGCTCCGAAGCCGTCAGGTAAACTACGAGGAATATTTTCATAAAATCCTCCGCCTGTGATATGAGAAATTGCTCTGACTTTGACTTGTTCAAGAAGAGCAAGAACAGGTTTAACATAAATTTTTGTCGGAGTAAGCAATGTTTCACCGATTGATTTACCACCAAGTTCATCAACAGGAGATTTGAGGTCGCTGTTTTCTACGTCAAAAACTTTACGAACGAGAGAAAAACCGTTGGAATGAACGCCACTTGACGGAAGAGCAATTACAACGTCGCCTGCCTGCATAGTTTTGTTGTCAATGATTTTGTTTTTGTCAACAACGCCTGTGCAATAACCTGCAAGGTCATATTCGTCAACAGGATAAAATCCCGGCATTTCTGCCGTTTCTCCACCAATCAAAGCAGCGTTTGACTGAACACAGCCTTCGCACACACCTTTTACTATGTCGGCTATTCTTTCAGGAATATTTTTTCCACAGGCGATATAATCGAGGAAGAAAAGTGGTTTTGCTCCACAGCAAATAATGTCGTTGACGCACATTGCAACGCAGTCAATTCCGACAGTGTCATGCTTGTCCATCAGGAAAGCCATTTTAAGTTTTGTTCCTACACCGTCAGTGCCTGAAACAAGAACAGGTTTTGTGATACCTTCAAGGTCAAGCTCAAAAAGACCTCCGAAGCCTCCGACATCTGAGCATACACCTGATGTAAGAGTTTTCTTGATGTGCTGTTTCATGAGTTCTACTGCTTTGTAGCCTGCTGTGATGTCAACACCGGCGGCAGCATAAGCTTCTGATTTGGAATTTGTGTTCATATTGATTACTCCTTTCCGTTCCAACAATAAGTACAAAGATCACATGGTTCAAGACCAATTGCTTTAATAATATTTTCAAGAGATTGAAATTCAAGTGAAGCAAAGTTGAATTTTTTACAAATGCTTTCACGCAAATTTTTTCCACGTTCAGTTGAACTGTCGGAATATTCTTCGATGTGGTTGAGACCTTCTTCACCTTCAAGTTCAACAATGGTTCTTCTGGCAATAAGTTCCATTTCACTTGTTGCACGTGAGAAATTGAGGAATTTACAACCGTACATAATAGGAGGACAGGCTGAACGCATGTGCACTGCCTTTGCTCCGCTTTCGTACAAGAAATCAACAGTTTCTTTGAGCTGAGTTCCACGAACGATAGAATCGTCAACAAAAAGAAGTTCTTTGTTTTCAATAAGTTCACGGACAGGAATCATTTTCATTTTTGCGATTTTATTTCTGTCCATCTGACTGCCCGGCATAAAGCTACGGGACCATGTCGGCGTATATTTAATAAATGCACGTGCAAATTTAACGCTGGATTCGTTGGAATATCCAATTGCGTGTGGGGTACCTGAATCCGGAACACCTCCGACGTAATCGAGGTTTTCAATTATTCCGCTGTTTTTATCCATATCAGCGAGTAACTCACCGTTGCGATAACGCATTGATTCAACCGTTACACCTTCATATGTTGAAGTCGGATATCCGTAATAACTCCAGAGGAAAGAACAAATGCGTTTTTTCTTGTGAGGAGGAG
>JAFOEP010000075.1 GCA_017380115.1 Clostridia bacterium
AACAATTTTGTGAAACACTTATTTAAAGGAGGTATAATATGGTTACTTGGATTTTAGCTAACTGGGATAACGTGTTGGCTGTATATGGCGGTGTCGTGGCATTTTGCACAGCTGGTTATATATTCCTGGTTGAGAATATTACCGACGCCTGACGCCAAAGCAAAGAATTGATTCTGAATATCAAAAGGGTTATCCAATTCGTGATCCCAATTAATGAGATAGTCTTTTGTTGCAAAAGCGATAGGTAAATAATAATTGTTTTCATATGCTGTAAAATCTTTGTTTTGAGCAATTTCAGAATATAATTCAGGATTCATTACAACATTATCTGAATTGTTGAAAATATATTTCAGACCGAACATAGCATTGTAAACAGGGGTGTTGAGGTTATATGTGTAGGAATTGATGTTGTTTCCTGCAAGGCCAAGACTGCGTTGTAAACTTGCAAGGTTTTCATAGGCCATCGATGAAAATGTTGAAACACCATTGTAATAATACCAACAAGGGTCCATTCTTGTGCGAAGGTCGGTCAGTTCCATTCTGTATTTGTCATTTCCGTTGTGTTTGTCGACCTCTGATTTGATTGCATTAAAACTGTTCAGGTCACTTACATAATGTGTTTTGTCCTGATTCATTTCGTAATTATTAGTGTTTGCAATTGCATATTCAGAAACGATTGCACACAAGACAAAAATACAAATAGTTGATTTTGAATATTTTTTTGAAGTAAGAAGATATAAAACTAATGTGTAAATTAAAACAAATGCCATACTCACAATTACTGAGTTTGTTTCAAGATTTTTAGATGTAACTTTTTCAGCAATAATAATAAATAAAGCAACACCCATACCGGCACCGAGAATAATTTTGGGGCTGATTTCTTTAATCCTTCGGATAGTTTTATATCCCATTGTAAGAATCAGAAAGCTATACATAAATGAGAATCTGTATGGCAAGTCATTAGGGAAATGGAATCCGTGCCAGATATAATTGAGATAATTTATATTAAAGCTTAAAAACATAAAACTTAATATAAATGTATATGCAATTTTTTCTTTGAGTGTAATTGATTTTGTGAAATAGAATAATGGAATTAAAACAACGGTCAAAATTCCACAATAAATATTTGGAAGAACAACTTCACCACTGCTTCTTATTGTTGGTGTAAGATTTGCAAAGTGATTGACGATAAAATCAAAAACGTTGTTATAAAAACTGATTTCTTCCGGGAATGTTCCTGATGTAGCGGAACAAGATTGCAAAACCAAGTATGTCGGTATTAATGAAAATGCAATTAATGCTCCTGACAATAAAGAAGAAATTGCAAAAATTGATGTTGAATTTAAAAATCTTGAACAACGTATTCTTTTTATAAAAGAAATTTTATCTGATTTTTCAAGATTAGATGTAAAGGTAAAAAGCTTGTCGTTGTAAGAATAGTTTGAGAAATAATAAAATATGAAGTAAAAAACGCTGAAAATACAAACCATATATGACATATAGTAATTTGAAAACATTGTCAATGAAAGTGATAAAATATATAAAGTTGGTTTGCCTTTGTTTATTATTCTTTCAATTCCGAGAATAACAATAGGCAAAAACAGCATGGCATCAAGCCACATTAAATTCCAGTAGTACGCAATAAAATAACCGCTGAAAGCATAAAGAACACCAAAAGCCGAAGTAATGAAATTTGATTTTCCTTGTGACTTTTTCAAATAATAAGAAAATGTTGCAGAAGACAAACAAGCCTTTGTGAAAATCATAAATGAAATTGCTTCGGTTATATTTTCATGTCTGAAAGCTAAAACACATAATGAAAGAGGACTTGAAAGATAGTTGAAAAAGTTTCCGAGAAAACTTGAACCACCACCTGAGCACCATGAATATAAGAAACTGTCAGAACCTTTTATTCTTTCATACAATTCTGCAAAAAGAGGACCGTATTGATGATAAAGGTCCATTCTGAGAATTGTTCTGTCGCCAAAAGGAATGAGCTCAAAACACAGTGCAATCAAAATAGAAACTAAAGCAGAACAAAATAGTGCAAGCAATACAAAAGTGTTGTCTTTGATTATGTTGTTTATTTTAGATTTTTTAAACTTATCAAATAAAGAATCCATAGACTTCTTACTTTTAATCCTTTCTTCTTTTCTTCATATGCATATATTACCATAGTTTGGTGTTTTAATCAATTAATAAAAAAATATTTAACAAAAAAATAACATTCGTTCTATTTTGGGACAAGATGACATACATTGTACAAAAAGGAATGATGAAAATGAGTAAAATAAATGAAGCTACATATTTTTTGTCTGACAGAGTCAAAAACATTATTGACAAAATTGACAAGGATTATAAAGAAATGATAAATGAAATAAGAATCAGGAATAATAATCCGATTGCAGTTAAGTTAAAGGACAAAATTTTGTATGTTACAGAAAATTCTAAGCTTGTATTTAATTTTAATGACAGATTGGTAAGAGTGACGCAAGATGAAATGGATGAATCGTTCAACAGACTTTGTAAATTTTCTGTTTATTCTTATTTGAACGATATCCGAAATGGATTTATAACGTTAAACGGGGGACACAGAGTAGGTTTTTGTGCAACTGCAGTAAGAGACAATGATGATGTTCTGTCATTAAAGGATATTTCATCTTTTAATATCAGAATTTCAAGGGAATTTAATAATTGCAGTGATAAAATATTCGATTGTATGATGAATAATGGTTTTGGAAACGTACTGATTGTTGGTCAACCATCAAGCGGTAAAACAACCCTTCTCAGAGATATTGCAAGATTGCTTTCAAACAATAGATTTAATGTTTGCGTTGTTGACGAAAGACAGGAACTTTTCAGCAAAAATTGTAATTATGACAAAGGTTATAATACTGACGTATTTTTATCATATCCAAAACATACAGGGATTCAGACGGCAATCAGAACAATGTCTCCTGATTATATAATCACCGATGAAATATGTGAAGAAAAAGAATGTGAAGCAATATGTAACGCATTAAACTCAGGAGTAAAATTTGCTTTGAGTATTCATGCTCAAAGTATTGATGAATTAAAAAATAAATATATTTTCAGAAGAATAATTGAAACAGCAAGTTTTGATTATATTGTTTTGCTTCAAGGAAAAGATAATCCGGGTGAAATAAAACAAATTATGTCTTCAAATGAAGTTTTGCATAATAACATAAACACATATTGTTTTAGTGCGTAGGTTTAAACTATGAAGTCGATTTTTATTCTTTTAATAGCATTTTTGATTTGTGGTTTTTCAGTCAAATCAAAAGTAAAAATGAAAAACAGGGTTTCAAATCTGGAAAAATGTATTCTGATGTTTGAAAACATTGAGACACAAATAAAATATTCTTCTGAAAATATTTATAAAATATTAAAAACAACTCAGAAAAATATTGATTTAGAGTTTTTGGATTTATTTCTTAGCATGGATTTAAACAAAGATATTACAGAAAGATGGAGCGAATCAATACAGAAAAAATCATATAATGATTGCCTTAAAAATGAAGATGTTCAGGTGTTGTGTTCGTTTGGCAAAATGCTTGGAACAACTGATGTTGATGGTCAGATAAATAATTGTAAAGCACATAAAGTTATGCTCAAAAATTGTCTGGATAATGCTCGTGAAAATTATAATAAAAAAGGAAATGTCGTCACTACATTAGGATTACTTGGTGCAATATGTTTTGTTGTATTGGTGCATTGATGAAAAACGAGGGATTAGTTTATGGAATTTGATATTGTAATCAAAATAGCGATTATAGGTTTGTTGATTGCAGTTATTAATCAGGTGTTAAGCAGATTGGGTCGTGAAGAATATGCGATGTTGACAACGATATCAGGAATAATAGCAATTTTATTAATGTTGATTCCTTATGCAAACGAATTGTTTGACAATATCAGAGGAATATTTGATTTTTAATGGATATTATTAAAATTGTTTTATGTGTAATGTTTTTGGCAATATTATGTGTTGTTGTCAGGAGCTATAAAAGTGAATATGCTCTTTTGTTTGAGCTGTGTTGCTTGATTATGATTGGATACATAGTTGTTTCAAAATGTGATGACCTGATTGAAAATTTTGAAAGTATAATTTTATTATATGATGAAAGTTTTTCTTCGTTAAAAATTCTTTTGAAAGCATTATCAATTTCTGTATTATGTGATTTTGCATCATCATTTTGCAGAGAAAGTGGAAATGAAACACTTTCAAATGGTATTGAATTGATAGGAAAAACAGCAATTTTAAGTTTAGGTTTTCCTCTTTTGAAATTGCTTGTTGAAACAGCAATAGGATTTATAGGTTAGAAAATGAAAAGATTATTAGTTTGTTTAACTGTTTTGTTGATTTTCTTTTCTTCGAGTATATGTGTAAGTGCAAAAGAAGATTTTACAAACAATTTAAAAGATGAATATTATAACAAATTGTTCGACAGTTTGTCAGATGACTCAAAAGAATTGATTGAAAGTATCGGATTAGGCAACCTTGATTATCAAAAGTTGACAGAATTATCTCCATCAGATTTCTTTTTGTTTTTTATAAATGCTATTAGAGGAACGATTAACGGGCCTATAAAAAATTTTATAATAGTTCTGTCATTTATAATTTTAATCTCCGCATTTTTTACATATATCCCGGAAAACGAAAAAATGAAAAGCATCTTGAATTCATTGGTGTGTGTAATAATCGCATTAATTATAACACCGTCATTGGTGGGATTATTAAAAGCATCAATGAGTGCGATAGATATTGCGTCAAAGTTTATGATTATTTTCATTCCCATTCTTGCAGGATTAATTGCTTCTTGTTCAAACCCGGTAATGGCTGTAAGCATGAATTCTGTAACGATTTATATAGCAAACCTGATTTCTCATTTTTCAAACAAGGTTCTTGTTCCTTTTATGAGTATATATTATGCTATTTCACTATCAAACTGT
>JAFOEP010000076.1 GCA_017380115.1 Clostridia bacterium
ACTCTTGTTTTTGATGAAGAAAAAGAAATCACTGTTTATCGCAAAGGTGTTGCAAGTACAGTAAAAGCAAGAAGCATTACTCTCCAACTTGAAACCTTTGAAGGCGTTTTCGTAACTGTAAAATAAAAAATATCAAACGAAAAGTGACATTTTTATGAGTGGAAATATAAAGATTCCGAGCCTTGACAGCGTCTATTTCGTGACTGATTTCGGCGCTGTCGGTGATGGCGTTTTGGACAACACAGATGCATTCAACAGAGCATTAAAAACGGCAGGTGAAAACGGAGGAGGAATCGTTTTTGTTCCTGCAGGTAATTTTCTTTTCAAAGGTCATATCACAATTCCTGTTGCTGTCACACTTCAGGGGATATATTCATACGCTCCGTCACATCAGGGACGCATAAACGAAAATCTTCCGAAACCAGGAGAAAGCGGTAGTGTGTTAATGCCTACTGCCGACAAAGGTACAGAGGACGGGGAAGCATTTGTTATATTAAATCACAATGCGTCATTAAAAGGGGTTTCGATTTATTATCCTGAGCAGACTGATGAACAAGAACCATATAAATATCCGTGGACAATTTCTCTCAGAGGACGCAACTGTGCTGTGATTGATGTTGAGCTTCTGAACGCCTACAACGGTATTGATGCCGGTAAATACGATTGTCCGAGACATTATATATCCCGGGTTTACGGACAGCCACTTCGCAGAGGCATTTATATAGATCAGATTCATGATATCGGAAGAATTGAAAATGTACATTTTAATCCGTGGTGGTCATGTTCACAGGCAATTTGCGATTTTATGGTCGAACACGGTGAGGCTTTTCTGATAGGCAGATGTGACTGGCAATATATGACAAACTGCTTTGCAATTTTTTATAAAGTAGGATTTTTGTTTGATGATTTCGGCAATGGAAAGCCTAATGTTTTGCTGAATCAGTGTGGTCACGATGAATCTCCGATGACTGTTGTTGTCAACAAAGCTCAGATTCATGCAGGAATTTCATTCAATAACTGTCAGATGATGGGTGAGCTTTATGTTAACGAATCAAATAAAGGGCCTGTCAAATTCAACAACTGTGGTTTTTGGGGTACAATACACGGAAGACTTGGGCAAAGTGGCTCGGCTTCACTTATGAATCTCAACGGAAAAGGTCACATAACAATAAACTCCTGTCAGTTCTACGGCTGGGATATTGATCCTGACAGAAAAGGTTCATCCTGCATCAACGTGAATTGTGACTCCTCAATAATTTCCTCTTGCAGTTTTATGAGAGTAAAAGACAAGCATATCACAGTAGGTGAGAATGCGAAAAAATGTATAATCCTCGGAAATATGTTTTGTGGCGACATAACAATAGAAAAGGCAAAAGATGGTGTAGTTGAAGAAGGATTCAACGCTACGATATAAGAATAATATAAGTATAAATATACCCCCTTGTTGACAATATACCTCAGTGGGGTATATTATATTTTTGGAGGGTTGAGTATGGATATTGATTGCTGTAACAAGAAAACTAAAAGAAGTCCTGAGGAAAAAAAGCTGATTATCAACAGACTGAACAGAATAAACGGACAAATAAATGGAATAAACAGAATGATTGAAAATGATGCATATTGCAACGATGTATTGATTCAGTTGTCTGCTGTTAAAAATTCAATTAAAAGTCTGTCAACGCACATTTTGGAAAATCATTTGTATACGTGTATAACAAGAGATCTTGAAAATGGTGATTTAGACTCAATTGATGAACTGATTAGTTTGTTTAAAAGATTTAATCAATAGGAGGTGAGAAGATGGATAAAATCGTAATTTGCGAAAAATGTGGTGCAATGGTTAAAGTTCTGATTGAATGCACCTGCGAAAACTGTGGCATTAAATGTTGCGGTGAAGTCATGAAAGAGATTACTGCTGAAGAAGCAAATAAACATTTGGAAAATAAAAAATAAATCTTTACAAAGAGACACATACGCAACAGCATTTATTGATTTGTTGCAACAGAAAATATTAAACAATTTTGCAAATTAAAAACGGCGCATCAATTCTGTCTGGTACAGTTTTGATACGCCGTTTTGTTTTATTTTTTAAATTCGTCCTGCAATTGAAGAATTGCATTTTGTACTTCAACTGTTAAATCTTCCACTGTTTTTCCATCAGGGGAAATCGGTTTACCAAATTTAACATCAATCTGATATTTTTGTTTGTTCTCCCAATCGTAGAACTTAATTAATTTTGTGCCTTTCGGACAAGCTTCAAAAGCACCGTTAATATATGCCGGAATAATCGGAACATTTGCATCAATAGCCAACACAGATGCACCATTTTTCATTGTACGGAAAATACCGTCAGAACTTCTTGTGCCTTCCGGGTGAATGAGTACGCCCCAATTGTCATTGAGTTTATCCATTAAAGCCTTCATTGAGTTGCTGTTGTTTAATCCACCGCGGTCAATAGGAACCATACCGGTTGACTTGACTAACTGACGGCTTATGGGGTCATTTCTGAAAAGCTCTTTTTTTGCCATACAACAAAGTTTCTGGAATTTTTCTTTTGACAATGCCATTGAAATATACATCATATCAAGTTTGGAAACGTGGTTTGCGCAAATGATATATCCTTTGTCATCGGGAATGTTATCTGCTCCGACAACTTTAACTTTATGGAAAGCAGTAATGGTTTTACGAACAATGTTATATGCACGATAATCACTGTTAGTTTTATCTTTCGGATAAACTTTTGCGATATCTGTATTTGTTTCTTCTGTGTCAGAAGAATTTTCAACAAGAAGAACCAAATCTGAAATTGTCATATTTTCTGTAAAGTGTTTTTCGACGTTAACACCAAACACACTTTCGATTTCTATTGCCATATCAACTGAGCTTAAAGAGTCAATTGTAAGTTCCTGGAAAATCTTTGTTGTTTCAACAATATCTTCTTTGTTTGCAGAGGATACTTTTGCAACAATTTTTATAATTTGTGAAAGTGTTGTTTCTTCTTGCGTTTCGTTTGCTGTGACAGAATGATTGTTGTTGTTTTCTTCCAACGCAAATTTTTTGAGAAGATATCTTTTGGGCTTTGAAAGTGCAGTTCTTGGAATTTCATTGACAAAATGAACCTTTGCAACTTTCATATGATTAACAAGCTTAGCACCTTTTTCTTTGATATGTTCTTCAATCTTTTCTTTGCTGTCAGCAAACTCAGGGACGACAAACATATGTATTTCGTCATAGTTTTTATCTTCAAACGGCACACCACATATAACCATTTCGCTAACGCCGGGTATATTAGAATAAATTTCTTCAATATCATCAGGCGTAACTTTTTTGCCTGTTGCAAGAACAATATTTTCTTTTGAACGTCCTGTGATGTGGACGTTTCCGTTTTCGTCAATAAATCCGACATCACCGGTTAAGAACCAGCCGTCTTCGTCAAAAGCATTTTTCGTAGCTTCTTCGTCACGGAAATAACCTTTCATCATAAAGGGTGATTTGATTAAAAATTCTCCGGAATCATTGATTTTGACACTGATTTCAGGATAAGGTTTTCCGCAAGAGTCAGTCTGAATATCCCATGGAACATTTCCGATTGTCGGGATGTTAGTTTCTGTCGCACCGTATGTACTTATAATGTTAAGACCGACACCAAAATAAAAATCAGCAACTTCTTTGCTTAAAGGGGCTCCTGCACAACAAAGCAAATAAAGACTACCACCCAAACCTTTGTTAACGGAACTGAATATTTTTTTGCCCAACAAAGACCCATTTTTCTTTCTGAGTTTGTAGCAAACAGGGAAGAGCTTTTCAAACATAACCTTTGTGACTTTATTTGAATTAATTTTACGCATTATAGCGTTATAAAAAAGCTCATAAACCTTAGGAACGGCGGGTAAAATTGTAGGGTGGTATTCAGCAAAAGCATTCATAATAGAATCTGAGGTTATTGAATCTAAGAAGTGAACATCAGATCCGGTAAGGTGAGGACCCAAAAGAAGACATAAAAGGCCATATATATGACTGTTGGGGATAATTCCCAAATATCTGTCATTTTCATCAAGTTTTTGAAGA
>JAFOEP010000077.1 GCA_017380115.1 Clostridia bacterium
AATCAAAGGCGATAGCTGATTCTGTTATGATTCATTATTCTGACGTAGTCAAACAAGCATATCCGAGTATTGGACTTGCAGTTATAAACCCACCGGTCAAAGCTATAAATCCTGATATAAATAATGTAACTGCGAGAAATGCGCTTATTGGAGCATTCCTTGGAATTGTAATCGCAGTCTTGATTGCAATTATTTCTAACCTTGCAAAAGCAACAGTCAGAGAAGCAGATGAAATTGAAGAAAAACTCAATTTGTCTGTTCTTGGTACGGTTGCACATGTTGAAAAAATCGGAAAAGATAAGAAGGACAAGACCAAGAAATCATTGCTTATTAATGATATTACAACCGGATTTGCTTTTGTTGAAACATATAAGGCAATCAGAACAAAAATTGAATCAATGTCAATAAAAAATGGATATAAGACATTTATGATAACATCTGCATCTGAAAACGAAGGTAAGACAACAGTTGCAACAAATATAGCAATAGGTCTTGCACAAAACGGAAAATCAGTTCTTGTTATTGACGCTGACCTTCGTAAACCTGCTGTATGTAAATCTCTTGGAGTGAACACAGGCGTTGAAAAAGGTCTTGCAGACGTTATTAACGGAAACACAACTCTCAACAAATCCATAAGATACGTTGAAAAATATAACATTTGTATTCTTGCCGGAACAACAAACGTACTCGATCCTTCTGAGGTTCTTTCTTCAACATCAATGGACCGTATAATTAAGATGGCTGAAAACGAATTTGATTATGTTATTATCGATACAGCACCTGCCGGTGTTGTAACAGATGCATCAATTGTAACTAATTATGCAGACGCATGTATTATGGTAATAAGAGAAGACCGTTCTACAATCAATGCAATTAAAGGTGTAATAGAAGATTTGTCACACGGCAAATCAAAAATCATTGGATGCGTATTCAATAACGTTAAGAATACAATGGTCAAAAATGTCCATAATAAATATCAATACGGTGGCAAATACGGCAAAGGTCGTGGATATGGCTATGGATACGGCTATGGATACGGATACGGAAAAGATTACGATGATATGCCCACCAATAATGACATCAATAAAATGTAACTATTGTTCGGCATCGGGTAACCGATGCCGTTTTTGATAAAGGGAGTAATATAAATGAAACTTTTGGTAATTGACGGCAACAGTCTTTTAAACAGAGCGTTTTATGGGATTCGCTTGCTTTCAAACAAAAAAGGTCAATACACGAACGCTATATTCGGTTTTTTAAATATGTATCTTGCAATGAAAAATGAATTTAATCCCGATGGTACTGTTGTTGCTTTTGACCTTAAATCACCAACGTTCAGACATAAGATTTATTCTGAATATAAAGCAGGCAGAAAACAAATGCCGGAAGAATTGGCTCAACAATTTCCTGTCATCAAAGAATTGTTGAAACATCTTGGATGCTTTGTTGTTGAAAAAGAGGGGTTTGAGGCAGACGATATATTGGGAACCCTTTCAAATTATGCATCTGAAAATGATTTTTGTTATATTGCAACGGGCGATCGTGACAGTTTACAGCTTGTTTCTGACAAAGCAACAGTTTTACTCGCTTCATCAAAAGGTCATATAGTATATGATAAAGAAAAAATCAAAGAAGAATACGGCGTGACACCTGAACAGATGATTGAAATTAAAGCCTTGCAGGGAGATAATTCCGATAATATTCCGGGTGTAGCGGGGATAGGACCCAAAACTGCGATGAGCCTGATTCAGAAATATTCTGATATAGAAAATATATTTGAAAATATAGACAAAATTGAAGTCAGCGATAATATCAGAAACAAATTGATTTCTGGCAAAGAATCAGCTTTTCTGAGCAAAGAATTGGGTACAATCAATGTTGAAGTTCCGATTGAAAAAGAATATTTGTATTATACTTTTGAAAAATCGCAAAAGAATGATGAGGAAGCATCAAGACTTCTCACAGACCTTGAAATGTATAAAATTCTTGAAAGATTCGGCCTTGAAAAAAGCGAAGAGCCAGCAGTTGATACAAGTGAAAAAGAAATTGAAATAATAAAACTTGTTGATTCTTCAATTGATACAATAGAAGAAAAAATAGCTCAAAATAATAATGTGTTTGTACTGTTAAAGTTTAATAAAACAAACATTGATTGTGCATTGTTTCTTTTTGGAAAAGAGGTTTTTCAGGTTTCGTCGGTTGATTTCAGATTTGGTGAATTTCTGAGAAATATTTTTACTGATGAAAAATTGAACCTGTATGTTTATGATTCAAAATCAATTTATCGTTATTGTTATGAAAACGGATATGAATGTAGTAATATAAGGGCGGACATTATGCTCGGAGGATATGTTTTAGACCCGTCTTTAAAAAGCTATGAAATAATGTATCTTGCAAACAAATTTGACATAGAGAATGCTCAATCATCAGACGAAGCTGCACTTGAAACTTATTATCTTTATGTTTTGTATGAATATATAACAAAAAAACTTGGTGAATATAATCAGGAAAAATTATATTATGAAGTTGAAATGCCACTTGCAAAAGTTCTTGCATCTATGGAATATGAGGGGTTCAAGGTAGATAAAGCAGGGATTGAAAAATATAGTGTTGAGCTTTCAAAAGCAATTGATAAGTTGACGGCGGATATTTATTCTCTTGTAGGCTATGAATTTAATATAAATTCACCAAAACAGCTTGGAGAAGCACTGTTTGATAAGCTCGGATTACCTTGCAAGAAAAAGACAAAAACAGGATATTCAACAAACGCAGAAGTGCTTGAAGGGTTAAAATATGCACATCCTGCTGTTGAATTGATTTTGCAATACAGAACATTTTCGAAACTGAAATCAACCTATTGTGATGGATTGTTAAAAGTGATAGAAGACGACGGGAAAATACGTTCAACATTTAACCAGACGGAAACCAGAACAGGACGATTGTCTTCTGTCGACCCCAATTTGCAGAATATACCTGTGAGAACACCTGAGGGAAGAGAGTTCCGTAAGTTTTTTGTTGCACAGGAAAGCAATACACTTGTCGATGCTGACTATTCACAGATTGAACTGAGAGTACTTGCAAATATGGCAGACGACAAAAATATGATAGATGCTTTTAATGAAGACAAAGATTTCCATACTATAACGGCAGCAAAAGTTTTTAATATGCCTGAAAATATGGTAACACCATTGATGAGGTCAAGGGCAAAAGCTGTAAACTTCGGAATAGTATATGGAATAGGAGCATTTTCTCTCGCAAAAGATATTGGCGTTACAAGAAAAGAAGCTGAAAAATATATTGAAGATTACCTTGCTCTTTATTGTGGAGTCAGAGATTTTATGACAAACTCTGTCGAAGATGCGAAGCAAAGAGGGTATTCTTTGACAATGATGGGCAGAAGAAGATATTTGCCTGAATTAAATGATTCAAGTGCACTGGTCAGAAAATTCGGAGAACGAGTTGCAATGAATATGCCTGTTCAGGGAACGGCGGCAGATATAATAAAAATTGCGATGGTAAGAGTTTTTGAAAGATTGAAAAAAGAAAATCTGAACGCAAAACTTATAATGCAGGTTCACGATGAATTGATAGTTGAAGCACCTGAAAATGAAGCTGAAACTGCAAGAAGAATTCTTGTTGAAGAAATGGAAAATGCGTTTGAGATGAAAGTTAAACTTGTTTCCGAAGCGGGAATAGGAAAAACCTGGTATTTAGCAAAGGATTAAAAAATGAAAATATTGTTTGTGTGTACAGGGAATACTTGCCGAAGCCCGATGGCTGAGGGAATGTTCTTTGAAATAATAAAAAAAGAGAAAATAAAAAATGTAGAAATATCAAGTGCAGGCTTGTCAGCATTTGCAGGCGATGAAGTTTCGGCAAATTCTGTCAAAGCTGCGAAAGAATATGGCGTTGATATATCATCACATAGGGCAAGACAACTCAATTCATATCTGATTGTGGATGCTGATTTGTTTGTTTGTATGACCAACAATCAGAGACTTGCAATTGCTTCTGCAATTGGCTCACAGAAAGTCATAACGCTTGAAAATGAAATATCAGACCCATACGGTAAAG
>JAFOEP010000004.1 GCA_017380115.1 Clostridia bacterium
CACCAACGGTGAAATGATGTTTTTTTCAAACGGCAAAATCAAATGTTGCTCAGTTGCAGCAGGTCCTGCCTTTGAAGGCTTTTCAATCAGAAACGGTGTCAGCGCAAAAGATGGAGCAATTTGCAAAGTATATAACAAAAACGGTAAGATTGCCTATGAAACAATAGGAAATTCTGAACCAACCGGCATTACGGGTAGTGGTATCATTGACTCTATAAGTGCTTTTATTGAAAACGGGATAATAAGCAAAGACGGATATATGAAAAACGATTTTACGTTTGACGAAAGTGAAGTTTATATCACCCCAAAAGATATCAGAAACGTGCAGCTTGCAAAAGCATCTATCAGAGCAGGTGTTGAAATGTTGTGCGATGGGTGTGACATTAACAAGGTTTATATCGCAGGTAATTTCGGAAATGCGCTGAATATTGAAAATTGCATCAGAATCGGCCTTTTCCCTGAAAGCTTTAAAGGAAAAACAGAATTTATCGGCAACGCTTCCCTTGACGGTGCATTTTTGCTTGAAGATGAAGATAAAAGGTCAGCAGTTGAGGATATTGCCTCAAAATGCGAATGTATCGAACTCGCAGGAAATGAACAGTTTGCAAAAAAATATATTGATTATATAAATTTCTGATTGTAATCTTTTAAATGATAAAACTGCCACGGTTTTCGCTGACACCACATAAGGAAGTATTTCTTTAAAATGTGAACTTACGGCACAATAATGCGTTAAAAACCACCGATACGCGACAGCGTAATCGGTGGTTTTCGTCTTTTCTTGTACACGTAATTTCACATTTTAAAGTGCTGCGCAGTTTCGTAGAAAGGCAAAATTGTTTGGATTGAAACCAAAAAATACAGCAAGGCTGACGCCTTGCGAGGCTTTTGGTAATAATACAAGGAATTTTGTTCGAGAAACAAAAACTTCCTTATGTGGTGTCAACGTTGCGTGGCAGTTAGTTTTTTATATTTCATTTATAAATTTAAAGATGTCTTCGGCATTTTTCTTTGAAATTGATTTTACTTTTAAAATTTCTTCAACCGATGCTTCTTTCAATGCTTTAATTGTTTTAAAATGTTTGAGCAAGGCAACAGCCTTCTTTTCTCCTATGCCGTCAATCTGCGTAAGCTGTGAAGAAAAAGTCCTGCTCTTGTGTTTTTTTCTGTGATAAGAAACAGCAAAACGGTGAACTTCCTCCTGTATTGTTGAGACCAACGTAAACGCTTTTCGGTGTGAGCTGATGACAATTTCGCCGCCACCTGCTGCTATTGCCCTCGTTTTGTGGTGAGAATCTTTGACCATACCAAACACAGGAATATCATAGCCATATTTTTTGATTATCGGAACAACTGCATTCACCTGACCGTTTCCACCGTCAAGCAAAATCAAATCAGGTAATTTTCCAAAGCCTTCGTTCGTGTCTTTTTCTTCTTCATAGTGGCTGATTCTTCTGTCAATCACTTCTGCCATTGAAGCATAGTCGTCCTGACCTTCAAAACCTTTTATTGAAAACTTTTTATATCCTTTTTTATACGGCAAACCATTCTTAAACACAACCATTCCCGCAACATTATCGTTTCCCGCAGTATGCGAAATATCATACGATTCAATATATTCAGGTGGTCTGTCCAAGCCTATGAGATTTGCAAGTTCTTCAAGTGATGCAACTTCTTTTTCGTGTCGGTTTATTGTCTGCGCAAGTTTTTCGGAAGCATTATGTTTGCACATTTCAACAAGCTTTAATTTATCTCCTCGTTGAGGAACAACAATCGAAACGTTTTTTTGTCTTTTTGACGTGAGCCATTCTTCCAGCAATTCTTTGTCTTGCGTGTTGCCGTCAAGTATTATCAACGACGGCACTTTATCTCTCATTGTATAATAAGACGAAATGATTTCATATCTTGCTTTTTCAAGTTCGTCAGGTGTTTCAAACAAGAAGCTTTCCTTGTCATAAAGTCTGCCATTTTCAAATCTGAGAACAGAACAACATGATTTATTTTTCCCAACAGTTATTGCAAAAATATCCTGTGAAAGTTTTGTGTCGGAAACAACCTTTTGCTTGTCTCCCATTTTTTTGATTGAATTTATCCTATCTCTATAAGAAGCTGCTTTTTCAAATTCAAGATTTTCAGATGCTTCATTCATTTTTTCTGTCAGATGCTTTACTGTCTTTTCACTTCCGCCTTTCAAAAATTCAATTGCCTGTGTAACACTTTCATAATATTCTTTTTGATTGATTTTCCTTGAACACGGTGCTGAGCATTGTTTAATAAAATAATTAAGGCAAGGTCTGCCTTTACCGATATC
>JAFOEP010000078.1 GCA_017380115.1 Clostridia bacterium
GTATGGTTTGAGATCTGTGTCTTCAGCAAGAATAATGCCTTCGAATTGTTCGAGAACTTGTTCTTTGTTTTTTTCAATATAATTGCTCAGGAAGTCAAAGCTTCCTTCAACAGTTTCTTTTGCCGAAACACTGCTTGTGTTCATGAGAACTACACTAAGCATTGTTGACAATATCAGGATAGTTGAAATAATTCGTTTTAAAGTCAATTTCATTATATTCATTCCTTTCACTAAAATATGACAATATAATTATACAGTAAGAGAAATACTAAGTCAACAAATAAAACTCAAAAAGTATATAATAAATTTTGGAAAGTGTTAATGTTAATTATGGTTGTTTATGACGCATAAAAATGAAATGCAGATTGTCCTGCTTGTTGCAGATAATTTTTAAGGACAGATTTCACGGGATTAATCGTAAAATCTGTCCCTTTTCAATTGATGTTAATTATACCTTAAGTGTTTCTATGGATTTGTCATCGTCAAGAATACGGAATTCCATTGAATCTTCATTCAACATACGAACACTTTTGATTGAAGGGGAAATATTGGAGATGTCTATCAACGATTCGCCGGTAGAAATATCAGCGTCTTCGTTTCCGTTCAATACCATTATTCCTCGTTCATAAACTTGTGCAAGGTCCTCAAGGTTCATATCCGATGAATGTGGAACAAAAGCATACTCGATTCTGTGCTTTCCTCTGTCTGCTGTTGCATCAGGAACTTTCATCTTGTCACCGCTGTATGGTGATGTCAATAAAGTGAGTCTGATTCGACTGTCAAGAGCGTCGTATCCGTGTTTGGAACGGTTCATCAAGGCAAATCCGAACTTGTCATTTCTTAAATCACCGTATGTATTAGCAGGAACTTCAAATCTTGCTTTTTCGTAGGAGGTTTCTCGTTTGGTTGGTCTTTCAACAACAGTGAAAGGAGCCTGATATAATGCTCTTGCACCTTCAATGTTTGTCTGAGCACAAAGTTCAAGAACTTTTTTGTCTTCCCACCATTCAGCAAAAAGTTCACAATATACAACAGGGTCGTTTGCATATATAATGAAATCCTGAGTGAAAAAGCTTGTCGGATATTCTACGCCGGGAGTATGCCAGAGATATGTGCCGAAATAAGGCTTTTTGTCCTGCCATATACCAAATGAATATTTTGCTCTGAAAACAGCTCTTACAGGTCCGCTTTCTATCAATTCAAAAGAGTTACAGTTAACATTCCATTCTTTGCCTGTAAGTCCGAAATTCCAGGTGTCATAGTCACGGCTTTTTATATCTTCAAGGATTTTCAATTCACCGATTTTGTTGCCACAAAACTCCTTGTCCATATAAACAAGTGATTTGATAACACCTTCATTGCGATCGAAAACAACCTTGATTGTTCCGTTGTCAACGCCGTCTTCCGAAACCTTAAGGCTTGAAGTCGGTTCACCTGATGTCAGGCTATATTTTTCAAAGCTGTATGCAGGCAACTGTGTCGGAATAAAAGCAGTCTTATTGTCAGCAGTTTTCTGATATGGAATCAGATTGTTTCTGCTGTCAACAAAATATCCGCAATCCTTTTCAGGTATTTCGTCTAAAACAACCGGTTTTGTAACGGTCTGAGCCAATGGGTTGAAAATATATTTTTTGTTTCCTGCACCCAAAGCTTTTTCGCAACAGAGGTCTATTGATTTTTGTATATGATTAAACGCATGATCATAATCATCATATAAGTCTTCATACACTTGTGCAAAGCTTGTCCCTGCCAACAAATCGTGGAACTGATTGAACAGGTGCTTTTCCCAGGCTTCGTCCAGATTGAAGTATTGTTTTGTTGCAGCTTGTAAACTTTCTGCGTTCAGAAGTCTGCGTTCACATTCTCTGTTGAGGAATTTTGTCTTTCCTTGAACAGAATATGTTTTATGATGAGTTTCTAAGAACAATTCGCCTTCATGCACAGGAAGTGTAGACAAATCTTCGTTTTTGCAGAAGATATCATAGAACTCGGTGAAACCGGAATATCTGATTCTTGGGAAAACAGTCTGTTTTTTGAGTTCGTCAATTCTGTCCATCATAACAGGAAGAGGACCGCCACCGTGATTTCCGTAGCCCCATGTGAGAGGAATATGATAAAATCCGTCTGTAAGGTGATGTATACGAACTGTTTTAGCAAGTTCGTCATGTTCTATATGATTTGAATGGCCTGGATATTCGTGCAAAGCCAGAACTTTGCTTCCGTCATCGCCTTTCCACCAGAAATGAATATATGGGAATATATTGTATTCGTTATATCTCAATTTTTGTGTTACGAAATAAGATATACCGGCTTTGTTCAGGATTTTAGGCAAACCTGCGTTAAAACCGAATGCGTCAATGTTTATTGCAACTGTTGATTTCTTGCCACAAGTTTCTTCGGCTGTTCTTTGACCGTATTCAATCTGTCTGAACCAGCTTTCTGCACCAACGCATTGTCCGTCAGTTTCGCACCACATACCACCCTGAGGTTCAAACTGACCTCTGTCAGCGGCAGCACGAAGCTTAGCCCACAAATCAGGATACAGATTTTTAAGGTCTTTCCAAAGAACTGCTGAGGTTTCAACATATACATATTCCGGTTCACGTTCCATCAGAGCAAGTTGATTTTGCAATGTCACTCTCATACATTCAATGGATTCCGGATAACGCCATTTCCATGCAAGGTCAATATGTGAATGTCCGATAAAATATATTGTGAAACGATGAGCGTATTCTGCAACAGGTTCCAACATTTCCAATGATGGTTTTAATGATTCCAGAAGACGATCTTCTTTAATGTTCTTTATAACATAATTAGCAACGCTTATAAGACATTCTGTATATTTCTGTTCTTCTTCTTTTGTTATTTTTGATTTGTCTATATCAACGGTTCCCTGCAAATACAAATTGTCTCTTCTGTTTTCTTTGGACAGAAGGTGACAACCAGCTCTCAATGAACGGGCAAGGTCTTTGATGAGCTCATTGGTATCGTCAAGGCCTGAGAAATAACAGCGACCAACGATATCATTAAGTGGTCTTTCGTTCGGGTGGTCAATTCTTATGTAGACATAGTGGTCAGCGTCACAAGTAACGCCAAGCGGGTAGTGTCCGCCCATATAAGAATATGGAGCTCTTAATTGATCGTCGCAATAAATATCAAGATCATATCCTGAATAGTATGTGAAATACCACTCTTTGCAGTCTTCTTTGCTAAAATACTTTGCAATATAAGGCATTGGGATTTTTGCCATCATCCAACCTGTTATAGGGTTTTCAGGATTGTTTGTTGTCAGGTCATAAGTTTTGCATTTGAGCATTTCACTGATGGAAGGCTGCGGCAAGTCTTCACTGCCGTCAAGACAGTACCATTCAGAAATAATAGGGAATGCTGTATTTTCCAAACAACGTGCAAAATCCAACACGTCAGCAAGATTTTGACATTGATTATCAATCCAAAATTCTAACGGTTTAAAATGTGCGTTTTCTGGTTTCATAGATATACCTCACCAAGTTTTTGATTCTTACAATCATTTATTATCTCCGACAATACGGAGACGCATTTTTTCAGCGGGAACAGTATACCATAAATATGTCTGTATGTCAATCAAAAAACAACCCTCCGACGATTCGCCGAGTGTTGGTAAGGAAGTTTTTGTTTCTCGATCAAAATTCCTTGTATTATCACCAAAAGCCTCGCAAGGCGGCAGCCTTGCTGCATTTTTGACTTCAATTCAAGCAATTTTGATTTTCTACGAAACTGCGCAGCA
>JAFOEP010000079.1 GCA_017380115.1 Clostridia bacterium
ATATCCGTTAAACACTTTTTCTCTTTCTTCTTTTTCTTTTTCCTGTCCCATTGAAGCCCAGACATCAGTATAAAGAACGTCGGAATTTGCTGCAGCGTCCATAACGTTATCCGTACATTCAAATCTGCCGCTTTCTTCTGCCCATTTTATTATTTCACTGTCAGGCTTATATTCACTTGGACAAGCAATTGAAACCTTCATACCTGCTTTGATGCAGCCCACAATCAATGAATTTGCCATATTGTTTCCGTCACCGACAAAGCAAAGCTTCTTTCCTTCAAGAGAACCTTTTTTCTCTCTGATTGTTTGTAAATCAGCGAGAACCTGACACGGATGACAATAATCAGTTAATCCGTTAATAATCGGGATAGAACCATATTTTGCAAGATCTTCAACCTCCTGCTGGGCAAAAGTTCTTATCATTATTCCATCAAGATATCTTGAAAGTACTCTTGCTGTGTCTTCAACAGGTTCTCCCCTGCCTATCTGTATTTCATTTGAACTCAGGAACAATGCTGTTCCGCCAAGTTCAAACATTCCAACTTCAAAAGACACTCTTGTTCTTGTAGATGACTTTGAAAATATCATTCCAAGTTTTTTGTCTTTTAAATATTTATGTTCAATTCCTTCCTTACGTTCTTTTTTCAACTTGTCTGCAAGGTCAAGTATTTCAAAAATTTCTTCACTTGTTAAATCTGACAATTTCAATAAATGTTTCATGTTGTTTCTCCTATAAATATACATTCTATACGTATAATTATACCACATATTTTGAATATTGCAAGTATTTTTTGCATAATTATTCAAAAATATTTTTGAAAATTAATAATATACCTATCTTTTTTACTTTTTCCGATAATTTCTTTGAGAATAATCTTACCTTTTGAGCGATAAACCACCTTATCACCCTCTTCAATTTTCCGATCAGACTTTAAACAAACAATTGAATTATGAAAAACTAATCCTTCGCTTATTGCCTTGGACGCTTTATTTCTTGATAGATTAAAACAAAGGCTGACGATATTATCCAACCTCAAAGAAGACACAGTTGCAGAGATATTTTCGACAGAAACTTTCTTTGTCGCAGAAAAGTTATTCATAATTTCTGCGTTTACTGTACCCTTTCCGACAGAATTTAAATTTTCCAAAATAAATTTAGCAATTTTCCTGACAGTAAAAATATATGCCCCATCATCAGTTACATTGATATCACCAATCATTTTTCTTTCAATACCGAGTCCCATTAAAGCTCCGAGATAATCACGATGAGAAAGAGAAGAAAATCTATCTTTTGTCAACTTTATACAGCTTATTGGATTTTCATTTTTGTTTTCATTAAAATAAGTTTTCAATTCATCAACTGTGTCTATTTCAAATAACAAGGGAACAAAAACAGCTACTCCCCTTTCAAAATCATCGTTTCCACCATATATAATCATTTTGCAGTCTTTAATATTTGAAAATTTCTTCAATACTTCTGATTGCTCATACGAATCCAAAAAATTCGACGATGTTATCATAGTATTATCGACACAACTGTTAATTTTATCACTTATAGATGATAAAAGCACATCATTATGATTCACTTCTATCCCTCCGAATATCCATTTATTACGCGTTTTTATTATACAATATTTTTATACTCATTACAACATAATAGCCCGTCATTGTGATATCATTGACATATTTAATCGCAAAACACCCGATATGTGAATCATATC
>JAFOEP010000080.1 GCA_017380115.1 Clostridia bacterium
TGCTGCGCAGTTTCGTAGAAAATCAAAATTGCTTGAATTGAAGTCAAAAATGCAGCAAGGCTGCCGCCTTGCGAGGCTTTTGGTGATAATACAAGGAATTTTGATCGAGAAACAAAAACTTCCTTACCAACACTCGGCGAAATATTATGGCGGATATTTATTTTTATCAATCTTCTGCTATATGCCACTTAACACCTTGCGGTGTATCTTCAAGAACAATTTTCATTTCTTTAAGTTTATCTCTTATTTCATCTGCAAGAGCCCAATTTTTATCTTTTCTTGCCTGAGCTCTCTGAGCAATAAGCTCTTCAACTTCTTCATCAAGGCTTGCAGTTTTTCTGTTATATACAAGTCCGAGTACATCGCACAATTCATCAAACACTTTTATTGCTTCTTCAATCAATTCTTTTGAATTGCTTTCAAGAACTTTTGTGTTGATATCTCTTACGAGATCAAACACCGATGCAACTGCGTCTGCAGTATTGAAATCATCTTCCATCGCAACAATAAACTGTTCTCTTCTTTTGTTGAACAATTCAACTACTTCGCCGTCGTTTTCATTTCTTTCATTTGTTGCATTCTTCAATGCAAAATCAAGGCTGTCACGGCAAGTATATAATCTGTTGAGTGAAGATTTACATTGATTGATGATATCAATGCTGTAATTGATAGGACTTCTGTATTGAGAAGAAATCATAAGATATCTTATTGGTTCATATCCGAATTCGTTTGCAACATCACGAACAGTAAAGAAGTTGCCCAATGATTTTGACATTTTAACATTGTCAACATTTATATATCCGTTGTGCATCCAATAGTTTGCAAATGTTGATGAATTGCAACACTCACTCTGAGCAATTTCATTCTCGTGGTGAGGGAAAATCAAGTCCTGTCCTCCGCAGTGAATATCAATCGTTTCTCCAAGATATCTTCTTACCATTGCAGAACATTCAATATGCCAACCCGGTCGGCCGTTCCCCCACGGTGATTCCCAATATGGTTCACCCGGTTTTGCGTTTTTCCAAAGAGCAAAATCCATTGGTTCTTTTTTCTTTTCGCCAATACTGATTCTTGCACCTGCTTCAAGGTCATCAAGTGGCTGATGAGAAAGCTTTCCGTATTCATTGAATTTTTTTGTGCTGAAATATACGTCGCCTTCAACAGCATAAGCATATCCTTTTTCTTCAAGTATCTTGATAATATCAATTATCTCATCAATATTTTCAGTTGCTTTCGGATGCACTGATGCATCACGGACATTAAGTCCTTTTGCATCAATTTTATATTCTTCAATATATTTTTCACTGATTTCCTTGAACGTGAGGTTTTCTTCGTTTGCACGTTTAATGATTTTATCATCAACATCAGTAAAGTTCTGAACAAAGTTTACATCATATCCACGGTATTCAAAAAATCTTCTTACAACATCAAAAACACAAATAGGTCTGGCGTTGCCGATATGAATATAGTTATAAACAGTCGGTCCGCAAGCATATATTTTAACTTTACCTTCTTCAATAGGTCTGAATTCATCTTTCTGACGAGTTAAAGTGTTATAAATTTTCATTTTCTTATCCTTTCTTTACTATTTCCTTTAAATCATTAATTTCTTCCTGAAGCCTTGCTATTTCCTGTGCAACAGGGTCAGGAATATGAATCTGGTCAAGGTCTTCCCCGTCAATTACTTTTTCTCCGTTGAGTTTGACCACTCTTGCAGGAACGCCGACAGCTGTTGAATGTGGCGGTATTTCTTCAAGAACAACAGCACCGGATGCTATTTTGCTGTAATCTCCGACCTTGAACGGTCCCAGGACTTTTGCTCCCGAACCAATCATAACATGGTTTCCTATTGTCGGATGACGTTTTCCTGTATCTTTGCCGGTACCGCCAAGCGTAACGCCCTGATAAATTGTAACGTCATCACCAATTATTGTTGTTTCTCCGATTACAACACCTGTGCCATGGTCTATAAAAAATCTTTTACCAATCTGTGCTGCCGGGTGTATTTCAATCCCGGTCTTTTTTACAGCACGTTGCGACACATATCTTGCAAGGAAAAACATTTTATGATTATACAGCCAATGTGCTTTTCTGTGCGACCTTATAGCTTTGAGGCCCGGATACAACAACAATATTTCAATTGCCGATCTCGCAGCAGGGTCACGCCTTTTGACTGTTTCAATATCTTCTCTAAGTTTATCAAACATAGCTTTATCCTTTCTCTAATAGTAGAAGATCACTTTTGTTTAAAAAACAGATACACCAATTTGCATTTTCACTCTTGTATTTATCGCATTTTATTATATATTATTTTTTATTATATAATCAAGTGATTAATTTAATTAAATTTTATTATAGCACAAAAAACACCAAATGACAACATCTCAGTATGTTGTCATTTAATTGTTTAATATTGAATTTTTATAAAACCACATAATACAGCTCAAACAGACAACTTTTGCCTGTTGAACCATAAGGAATCTACATTTTTAAAAATATTTAAAATTATTTACTGAATATTTTTGTTTTGTTTTTTGAATTTACGCAGGAATAAAATTACGGCTAAAATCAACAACGCGTTCCATACCATAATATATGCAGGCAAAACAGATGCGTTAATCTGCTTTGCAAGATAGCCAAAGATTGGAGGGCCAATCAAGAAGCCAAAATATGCAGATGCCATCTGAGAGCCAAGAACTGATGCTGAATACTCTTCTCCGAAATGTCTGGGAGTCAGATGCATAATATTCGGATAAACCGGGCCATTGCCCAAGCCTACAAGAAACAGTCCAACCATTGCAAAGGTAGGCTTTGTCACAAACATAATGACAGTTCCTGCAACCATAACAGCTATTGAGAATTTGATCAGATTCCAGCTTGATATCTTTGTTGACAAAAGACCTGACAAAAATCTTCCCAGAGCCAATCCTATATAAAACAATGTGACTAAACCTGCTGCTTTTGCTTCAGTAAAAGCATGAGCATGAATCAGATAATAAGCACCCCATGTTCCTACAACACCTTCAATGGCATTAACGGCAATACACATTAACCAGTCGAGTCTGATTTCAGATGTCTTTACCATATCAATGTAGGAAAGATTTTTAGGAGTTACCTCGTCTTCTGTTTCTTTTTGTGTATGACGGACTTTTTTCCAGAGAGGAAGTGTAGCCAGAATTACCACAACTATTACAAGTTGAATTCCAAGGATTGCCTGATAGCCCACACGCCAGCCTGAACTTTCAAGAATCAAGGACATAATATAAGGACTTGCCATTATTCCTACACCGTAAAAGCAGTGCATGAAATTAAGATGCATCGCGCTGTAATGAAGCGCAATATAGTTATTTAATGCCGCATCAGTAGCACCTGAACTAAGCCCCAACGGAATTGCAAACAAACACATAACCCATAGATTTCCGGACACAGAAAAACCGAAAAGTGCCACTGCAGCCATTGATGCGCTCACCATAACAACTGTTCTGGTTCCATACCTATTTACTAACCTTGCACCAAATATACTTGCAATAACAGTGCAACCAGTAATAAGCATAGTAATATAGTTTGCTGAATCAATCGAAACGTTAAAGTCAGTCTGAATTGCCGGCCATGCTGCACCAAATAATGAGTGTGGCAATCCCAACCCAATAAACGCAATATATATAACCACAAGCAATGCTGTAACCATTTTATCCAACTCCTCTTTTAAACGAAATTAATCTTTATTATAGATAAAATTAACAGGGATTGTCAACATAAACTAAAAATAATTTATTCAACTTCTTTTCCAATTAAATCATATTCGTCTTTGTCATACAACACAACATTGACAAAATCTCCTGCTGTATACGGGTTTGGAGAAGTGAAATAAATCATTGTGTCTATTTCGGGAGCATCCATATAACTTCTGCCATAATAGCAATCTGAATAATCGTCATAGCCTTCAACCATAACTTCCAATTCTCTGCCCATCAGTTCTTCGCTTTTCTTTTCAACGATTCTGAATTGTTCGTCCATTATGATTTCACCACGACGAATTTTTGTTTCTTCTTCAAGCTGGTCTTCCATATTATATGCAGCTGTACCCTCTTGTGGTGAAAATGAAAAACATCCGAGCCTGTCAAATTCCATATCTTTAACAAACTGAGCAAGATTTTCAAATTCTTCTTCACCTTCACCCGGGAAGCCGGTCATAAATGTTGTTCTGATTACAACATCCGGCATATAACTTCTGATTTTCTCAATCAATGTAGTAAGCGATTCAACGTCGCCCGTTCTGTTCATCCTTTTAAGGATTTTTCCGTCTGCGTGTTGCAACGGCAAGTCCATATAATGCAAAATCTTTTTTTGATTTTTCATTGTTTGAAGAAGTTCGTCTGTTATTCTGTCGGGATAACAATAAAACAGTCTTATCCACTTTATATCTTCAATTTTGCAGAGTTCATCAAGAAGTTCAGGCAACATCAATTTTGAATACAAATCTTCACCGTATCTTGTTGTATCCTGAGCTACAATTATAAGTTCCTTGACTCCTAATGAAGCAAGTTGACGAGCTTCCTCAACTATATCTTCAATTTTTCTGCTTCTGAATCCACCACGAATTGATGGAATTGCACAATATGTGCAACAGTTTGAGCAACCGTCAGCAATTTTAAGATATGCCCAATGTCCAGGAGTTGACAATGCTCTGTGTCCGTTAAGAGGCATTTTTTCTTTTGGCGGAAAAACATTGATTTTCTTTCCTAAAAGGACATTTCGGCAAATTGCAACTATGTCATCATTTGCGCCTATGCCAACAACAGCATCAACTTCGGGAATTTCATTCGCAATTTCTTCTTTGTATCTCTCTGCAAGACATCCCGTCACAACAATTGCTTCAACATTTCCGTCTTTTTTCATTTCAGCAACATCTAAAATATTTTCAATTGCTTCTTTTTTTGCATCATCAATAAAACCACAGGTGTTGACAATTACAATATCAGCACCGTTTTCATAAAAGTCTACATACTCAAAGCCATCGTCAATGAGTTTTTTTAGCATAATTTCACCGTCAACTGTGTTTTTAGGACATCCGAGTCCGATGAAACCTATTGTATCTTTTTTGCCCATTTATTTTTCACACAGCATTCAAGCTGTTCCTTTCACATCAATTCATCTTCACAAGCATATTCCCTCATAGCAGTTTTAACATCACTATAAGAATAGCCAAGCCTTATCAAAGCATTGAAAACACTTCTTCTGCCTTTTTCATCTGAAATCTTACGAAAATATTTTCTTTCAATCAGATTTTTGATTTGTTCTGTTTCGTCAACTTCAATTTCAGACAATACATCTTCTATTATATCAGATCCGATACCTTTTCGGCGAAGTTCAAGCTTAATTCTTGATATACCCATCCCTTTTCTGTTCAGAAGCTCTTTTGAATAAAGCAAAGCAAAATCCCTGTCGTTCAAAACACCGATTTCTTCACATTTTTCTGCGGCATATTCAGCGGCATTTCTTGAAAATTTCCGACTGAGCTTCTGCACTATTTCACCTTTGCTGTGAAGTCTTGTCATGCATAAATCAAATGCATTTTTAAAAGCACGTCTTTTTTCAACCTGCTCTGACATTTCCTCGTATTGCTCTTCGTCAATTTCCTTCAAATTATGCCATTGGGATAAATACCAGAATTCAGCATCAACGGTGAGCTTATACTCACCGTCGATATAAATATGAACTTTGTTTTCTCTGCCACTCTTAACACTGAGTTTCATCAGTCATCTTCAACTGCAATATCTATTGCAGCTTTTGCAGTAGCTTTTGTCGGTTTCTTTTCTTCTTCAACCTTTATTGTTTCCTCAACGCCTGCTGCCTTTACAGCACCTTTCTTGACATCTGAGATTTCTTTCGTATGTTGTTTAACAAGGTTTGTAATTTTCTGCGCAAACTCTGTGTTTTCAGAAATATATTCTTTAACTTTATCTCTTCCTTGTCCGAGTCTTTCTGAGTTGTATGAGAACCATGAACCACTTTTGTTGATTATATTAAGTTCAACAGCAAGGTCAAGCAATTCGCCCTCTTTTGATATTCCTTTTCCATACATAATATCAAACTCAGCTTCTTTGAAAGGAGGAGCAACTTTATTTTTAACAATTTTGGCACGTGTTCTGTTTCCGATAATTTCATTTCCTGCCACTTTAATTGCTTCGGCTTTTCTGACTTCAATTCTCATTGTTGAATAAAACTTCAATGCACGTCCACCCGTTGTTACTTCAGGGTTTCCGTAAACAACGCCGACCTTTTCACGAAGCTGGTTGATGAAAACTATAACTGTGTTTGATTTTGAAACAGCAGGAGCTAATTTTCTCAATGCCTGTGACATAAGTCTTGCATGAAGTCCGACATGTGAATCTCCCATTTCTCCTTCAATTTCAGCTCTTGGAACAAGTGCAGCAACTGAGTCAACTACTATAATATCAACTGCACCGGAACGAACAAGTGCTTCAGTGATTTCAAGAGCCTGTTCACCATTGTCAGGCTGTGAAACAAGTAATGAATCAACATCTACTCCGAGATTAGACGCATAAACAGGGTCAAGTGCGTGTTCTGCATCAATAAATGCAGCTTCGCCACCTGCTTTCTGTGCCTGAGCAACAGCGTGTAAAGCAAGTGTTGTTTTACCGGAAGACTCCGGTCCGTAAATTTCAACTATTCTTCCCTTTGGAAGTCCGCCGATTCCTGTTGCGGCATCAAGCGTGATTGAACCCGTTGATATTGCTTCAACGTTCATTCCGCCGTTTTGTCCGAGTCTCATAATTGCGCCTTTACCATACTGTTTTTCAATCTGCAAAAGCGCTGTTTGCAAAGCATTTTTCTTGTCCGCCATTATTCTTTCCTCCGTTATAGTACAAATGTTCGATAAAACAATTATAGCTTATAAAAACAAAAAAATCAACAATTTTTTATATATTTATATTTAAAGTCCTATTTTTTACCCACTGCCCTTTTATTTGCCTAAAATTATATCATATTTCCACATAAGTTGCAATATTTTAGTATTTAAATAAATTCAAAATGATATTGAAAATAATTGTCTTTTGGTGTATAATAAAAAAAAGTAAAGTTTGAAAGGAAGTTATAACAATGAAAGTTACAAAAGATATGACTATCGGCAGCATTCTTGAAGCCGACGAAGGAACAGCACAGTTTTTCCTCGGAATGGGAATGCATTGTCTCGGTTGTCCTTCTGCAAGAAGTGAAAGCATTGAACAGGCTTGTATGGTTCACGGCGTTGACTGCGATGATTTAATTGAAGAAATCAACAATTATCTTGCTACAAAATAATTTTAATCACAGTAGCCGATGCTACTGTGATTTTTTTAAAACCGGGAGATTATAAATGGAAACTTTGAGAACAAAACTCAGCGACAGACTTCAGATGGTTGCATCTTTTGTCAACAAAGGTGATGTCATTGCTGATATCGGCACTGACCACGCTTATTTACCTGCATATCTTGTCTCAAACAAAATATGCCCGAAGGCCATTGCGTCTGATATTGGTACAGGACCTTTGAAAAATGCGGAGAAAATTGTTTTCAGAGCAAATCTTCATCAACATATTAAGCTTATGATTTCTGACGGTCTTGAAAAATATTCACCCGATAATGCAGATGTCTTTATCTTTGCAGGAATGGGCGGTACGCTTATAGTTAAGCTTTTGGAAAACATTGATTGGATTAAAAACAATGAAAAAAGATTTATTTTTCAACCGATGTCCCACAGTGAAGATGTAATATCTTTTTTGATAAACAACGGATTCGAAATTGAAGAAGAAAAATCGTGTTTTGATTCGGGCAGATGTTATATTGCTTTCAGCGCAAGATATACTCAGACTTCAAAAAAATACGATGAATGTTTTCCGTATATAGGCCTTTTACCAAACAATTCTGACGAATCTTCAAAGCACTTCATTTCCAAACAATATAATCATCTGAAGAAAAGAGCTGACGCTTTGAATTGTGCAAACATAAACTTATCTGAGCAAAAAGAAATTCGGAAAATTCTTAGTCAGATTGAAAATTATTTGTAATTGCACACAATTGATAACAACAATAAACAAACGACTGAACGAAATCAACTTTCATTCAGTCGTTTTTGTTTTTATCAATTATTCCATATGATTTGCAATGTAAATTATATATGCCATATCTGACGCATCAAGGTATCCGTCCTTGCACATATCCATTACTTTCATAGTTATATTGCTTTCAGGTTCTTCAAAGCTGTTAATATAATAACTTGCCTGTGCTACATCAAACGAATCAACATATCCGTCACCCGTTACATCTCCTGAAATTACAATTGTATATGTTTTATAAATTTCATCGTTCAGTTTTACATTTACAACTGTGCCTGTTCCGAAGCCGGCAGATGTTTCTATATATTCTAATTCATATCCATCTGTTTCAAAGTATTCAGATATATCGGTTGTACCCTGAGGCACTCCTACGATTGTCATATCTGTTTCGTCTATTGTTACAGGTGAATTTTCTTTTGCCTTGAATTCTTTAACTTTTTCAATAACCTGTGTTTCAACTATTTCCTGGCAGACTGTACATTTCTTGACTTTTTCACCCTCAGTAGTTGTTGTTGCAGGTGTTATTATTTCCCATTCTCCCAGTGTGTGACTTGCAGGAACAAAGTCAGAATTGTAAGAATCTCCACATGCTGAGCAGGTATAAGTTGTGTAACCCTGATTTGTGCAGGTCGGATTTGTAACTTTTGAGCTGTAATGATGATTTGCCTGAGGAACATCATCAAACAAAAATTCTCCCAGATATTGGAGGTAAAGAAGTTTTGCATAATTTTCAGAATTAGTATCATTCCCTAAAGAATGGTCAGAATTCGGGTATATTACAAATTCATGCTGTACAGCATACTTACTCAATAAATCATCTAAACTCACTGATTCACTAAAAGGAACGGTATCGTCTTTCATGCCGTGACAAATCACTGTCGGGACAGAACTTGAACTGACATAATTCAACGGAGATACTGCCAACAATTCTTCTCTGCTGCTATTTCTGTCAAGCCAGTCAAAATTCTTTCCACTCAGATATGTAAACAACGTCTGTATTCCTTCTAATCCGATGCTTGAGAGTGCATATTCATCGTTGAGAATATTTGTAGGTCCGCATCTGTCAAACACACAAGCCGGTTTTATCGGAGCTGTTTCATATCTTGAATAAGCATACAAGAGGCAAAGATGAGCTCCTGCTGAAATTCCGTTAAGCATAACTTTTGTTATGTTGAGTCCTCTTGATTTTCCGATTTCTTTTATTTTTGCAAGTGCAGCATCAATATCGTCGAGTATATCAGCTCCCGTTACGCTTTCTGATATATATCTATAATTGATATCTGCCGTTGCTATACCATACGCAGCACATTCTTTATAATCGTTTTCATAATATAATTCTTTATAACCTGACGTCCATGCACCACCGTGAATGTTCAGAATCAACGAACAATCTCCATGTGAGTCAGACGGCAAGAAAAGATTCAGGCTTTGTCTTACGGGGTCACTTCCATATTGAACATCTAAAAAAGTATCTACGCCATAATATCTCTGTTCTTTTGAATATCCACATGATGAACAAGTGAATTTTCTCACTCCGGATGAGCCGTTAAGTGGAATTGATGTTATTGAAACATCATAAAACTTATGTCTGGGTTCAACATAATTGTCAATATACGACTCTCCACAAGGACAAGTATGAGTTGTGTATCCCTGCGTTGTGCAAGTAGGTGCAGTTCTTGCGTGGCTATATTTGTGAACATGTGATGTCCATTGAGCAGTAAGGGTCACAGATGAATTAATAATTTCATTACCTGCATAATAAGCTTTTCCGTCACCATCTACCCAATTAACAAAATCATATCCGTCTTTTGTCGGTATTTCAGATGTTACAACGGCTATATCTGTATATACATACTGAGGGTCTGATACTGAAACCGGTTCTAAATACTCCGTATAAACCAGAGATGTTTGTATGAAACCTCCGCAGTTGACCCACCCACTATATGTGGCCCCTTCAACCTTCTGGGATTTATTCAGAATGGATTGAGTTGCCGTATCCTTATCGGTAGCTACATATAACAAATCATCTGTATATTCCCTGTCTCCTGCTGTGTAAACATAGAAAGTACCATCACAGCTTCCGCTTGAAGCTTTAGGTATCCATGCAGACATGACCAATGCATTGTTGGTTGAATGTAAATAATTATAATCAAAAACATAATCAACATAACCCGTTGAGACGCTTTCAGGACCTTCTTCAATATTTACATAATACTGTCCTAAATAGTTTCCAACGCCGTTCTGTCTATACGTCTTCCCATTTGAAGGACAATACCAACCACTCGTTTTCTTCCAATTAACTCTGAATCCTGTCAACGTAGATATAGTTGTTGCAACTGTTGGCGAAACAGCAGAACCTCCATTTGAATCATAAGTTATAGAATTTGTTGCACTTGCATTAAAATCCATACCTGATACACAACAAATCATCAATGTTAATGAAAGAAATATTGATATAATTCTTTTACATTTCATATTAATACCTCCTTGTAGAGATTAACAATACTTTTTCACATATACATTATAAATCATTTACCATTAATTTGTAAAGTGATTTTTATAAATTTGTCAATACGATGAAAAAAGCACACTCAACGAGTGTGCTTTAATTTTTTTAATAGTTTATTCCATATAGTTTGCAATGTAAATTATATATGCAAGATCTGATGCGTCAAGGTATCCGTCATTGCACATATCCGTTGCTTTCATAGTTATGTTGCTTTCAGGTTCTTCAAAGCTGTTGACATAATAGCTTGCCTGTGCTGTATCAAACGAATCAACGTATCCGTCTCCTGTTACATCACCTGAAATTACAATTGTATATGTTTTATAAATTTCACCGTTTGTTTTTACATTTACAACTGTACCTGTTCCGAAGCCGGCAGATGTTTCTATATATTCTAATTCATATCCATCTGTTTCAAAATATTCAGATATATCGGTTGTACCCTGAGGCACTCCTACGATTGTCATATCTGTTTCGTCTATTGTTACAGGTGAATTTTCTTTTGCCTTGAATTCTTTAATTTTTTCAATAACCTGTGTTTCAACTATTTCCTGGCAGACTGTACATTTCTTGACTTTTTCGCCTTCAGTAGTTGTTGTTGCAGGTGTTATTATTTCCCATTCTCCAGGTGTATGTCCTGCCACCTGATAATCTGAAATATAGTATCTTCCGCAATCAGAGCAAGTGTATGTTGTATAACCGTCTGTTGTGCAGGTTTTTTCAGTTACAGTAGCAACATAGTTATGAACTATCTCTGTATCAACATCAAGAAGGTATTTGTTTACATATTCATCATAGATTTCGTCTGCAACCGCTTTACAATCAGGGTCACTTCCACATCCATGGTTTGAATTAGGGAATGTGATAAATGAGTGTTCAACGCCTGCATCATTAAGGTAGGCATTTAATATTAAACCCTCAGAATACGGAACTATGCTATCTTGTACACCGTGGCAAATTATTGTAGGTGGACAGTTTGAGTTTATATAATTAACAGGAGAAGCATTCATTACCGCCTGTTGAACCAAAATATTTGATTTTGTTGATTCATTATAAATCACACCACTGACAGAAGAAATTGCAAGGCCTAAATCACTCGACAAGGCAAGATATTCACTGTTCAACAAATATGATGGGCCACTGTTTGAATAAACGCAAACAGGTTTTATTGAAGAACTGTTTTGTCTTGTATAGGCGTACATAAGAGAAAGATGTGCACCTGCTGAGAAACCATGTGTCATCATTTTCTCAATATTGAAGTCTTGTTCTTTTGCATATTCTTTTATTTTCAGAGTTGCTGCTTCAACGTCGTTAAGAATATCATTATAATTAACTGAACCCAATGAAGCATATCTGTAACTTATTGCAGCAGTTGCAATACCGTACTTTTTACATGCTTCATATGCTTCGTTTGTGAAATCTTCTTTGCTACCAAAAAGCCATGCTCCACCATGGATGAACAAAATAAGTGAAATGTCACCCTTAGTGTTTGACGGAAGGTAGAGGTCTAAAACTTGTCTGTCCGGATTAGAACCATATTGTATATTTTTGTGAGCTATCGGAGTAATTGCTCCGCCACCTTCGGAATTGTTGCCGCTACAATATGAACATGCCATTATGGACCCATCATGAACAAGAGCTGCTTTTGCTGCTGAAAGAGCTTCATAAGCGCTGTCAATCTGAGATTGAGTTGCTGTGACATCCTTTGCAACATTGTTTGCATTTGTTTGTGCAGTGCTGAAACCTGACCATGAGTCTGATGTCCAACATGACTCATAAAGTTTAGAAGTATTAACAATAAGTTGACTCAAATCTGTTGTGTCAACAGTAATAATTTTAACGTTTACTGTATTTGAACAGGAATCGTTGAAAATCGGATATCCTGATGCAGCATATGTAACATAAATATTGGATGTTATTGTAAATTCTGCTGTCTCTCCGATTTCAGGCAAAGGACCATTGATGCATCCTGAATGTGTTGTGTATCCCGGTCCGTTAGACGATGGGTTTGTGGTCAAAAACACATCATTAGATACACCTGTATCAGAAATTGAATATGTTGAGCTTGAACAAACAATACTTGTAGAAGCTTTGACGGCATTTGCAATAAATTCAACACTATAAACATTACCCAAGCTGCTCATATCAGAATAATATTTTTTGTCTACAACATAAGTAATATTATTACCTGAAACAATACTTGCATTATACATATTTAAATTAGTCTGACAACGTGCAGCACCACCGTATGCGTTGTTTGAGTAAGACTGAGTTCCTTTTTCTGCTGCAAATGTTTCAAAGTTTATTCCTGAAACAACACTAAACAACATTACCAATGAAAGAAACAAGCAAAGTATACGCTTAGCCGTTTTTTTATTCATAATATAACCCCCCATATTGTTTATTCTTTGAGCTTTCAGTTTACATTTATATATTAATATTAACAAAAAAAATAACACA
>JAFOEP010000081.1 GCA_017380115.1 Clostridia bacterium
GAGCTTATGAAAAACAGTTCCGACTTTTTTGTTTATGAACGAATAAACAACGACGAAAAATTGCTTGTTATTGCTAACTTCAAAGAAAAGCCTTGCAAATTCAAAGCTCCGAAAGGATATGACCTTGAAAAAGGAGAACTTGTTTTTTATAACTATGAAGAAAATCCTGTTGATAACAATTCTTTCACAACGAGACCTTATGAATTAAGAGTATATAAATTTTAAATTCTGAAAAACAAAGCGACAGAATAGCGTTAGTTATTCTGTCGCTTACTTTTTGTTTACTTTTCAAATTAAAGCAATAAACATTATGTCAACAAATCATAAATATTTATTTACCATTTGACTTCCCATCTGTTAGATGCTTGTCCCAGATTGATTGAGGTGTCCTTTATAGAATTTTTCTTTTCTTTTGATTGACTGATTCTTTCATCAAGCATTTTTTCGAACACATCACCGTCAACAGGTAATTCAACACGTTCATTTTTCCAGTCGGAAAGATGGATTCCGTTGATAATGTTTACACCTTTTATTCCGTCATATCCCGGTGCAATCAGTTCCTCACCGGTAAGAATTGAATTTGTAAAGTTCTGCAATATTTTCTTGTGTGCAAGGCCGGTTTCACATTCTCCGGGCTCATATTTTTCAAACTTGTGCTTGACTTTTTCGTCATATTCCTCATTTGAATAATAAACATATTCTGTTTCAGGAATATTGAATTTTATCATATTGATTCTACCGTTTTCAAGAATCATTTTACCCTTTGTTCCTGAAATTTCCAAGTGGTTACCACCCGGATTTTCCCCGGTTGAAGTTATAAACACACCCGTTGCACCATTTTCAAATTCAAACAAAGCAGAAACATCATCTTCAACTTCTATGTTGTGAAATTGTCCGTAGAGGCAATGTCCCCAGACTCTTTTCGGCATACCAAGCATCCACTGAATTATGTCAATGTTATGAGGGCATTGATTAATCAATACACCGCCGCCTTCACCTTTCCATGTTGCACGCCAATTGCTTGATTCATAATAAGTCTGTCTTCTGTACCAATTCGTTATTATCCAGACAAATCTGATAACGTCACCAATTTCACCGCTTTGAATGATTTCACGTGCTTTCTGAAAAACAGGGTTAACTCTCTGGTTATACATTATCCCAAAGACTTTTCCGCTTTTCTTTGCGGCTTCGTTCATTTTTTCAACATACTTTGCACGAACACCTGCCGGTTTTTCTGTCAACACGTTTAAACCTTGTTCAAATGCATAACAAGCAATTGTCGGATGAAGATAATGTGGGGTTGCAATTATTACTGCATCAATTAAATCTGTTTTCAGCATATCTTTATAGTCTTCAAAAAAACTGACGCCTTTCAGATTTTCTTTCGCCCATTCTTCTTTGTTTTTGTCTATGTCACAAACGGCAACAAGCTCTGCGCCACTGATTTCACCGTTGTACATATTGCAGGCATGAGTCGAACCCATATTACCTATTCCGACTATGCCAAAGCGGACTTTATTCATATTGCAAACCCTCGTTTTTAATTACCTTTTTTAATGTTTGTACTGCCGTATCAAAAGCTTCATCTCTTGATTTGAAAACATGTTTATGTTTTAATTCCTCATGTTGAAGATTTCCAAGACCTTCAAAAACAGCAAGATGAGGCTCAAGAGTAAGGAATCTGTCACGGTCAGACATTTCTGCATATTCTTTGAGAATCTGAGGAATACATCCGTCGCCTTCTCCTGCAGGAACAATCTGTTTTGTTTCCATCAATGCATCTTTGATATGCATATATTCAAATCTGCCTTTGAGTAATGAATATGCTGTAGGAATATCGTGAGAGGTCACAATAAAGTTTGCAGGGTCAAAAATTCCTCCGATTTTACCTTCGAGAGAATCAAGAATATCAACACAATTTTCTGCGCTTTCACCGTAAATTTCTGCCTCGTTTTCGTGACATGCGAGAATACCGTTTTCTTTTGCATATTCTGCCATTTTTCCGACTCTGTCAATTACTTCGTTTCTGTAATTTTTCGGGTCTTCGCCTGCCGGAATATAAAAGCTGAATATTCTCATAAGTTTAGTTGAATAAATATTAGCCAACTCAACACATTTCTTTGTGAATTCAAAATGTGGTTCAAAATCATCTGTGATTTTAATTTTCCCAAGCGGAGAGCCAAGAGAAGATACTGTTATTCCGTTATCACGGTAAATTTTAGCAAATTCTTTTGATTCTTCATATGAATAACCATAAGCGCTTTTGTTGTTTATTCCTCTGAGTTCGATATATTTCATATCGTTTCTGTGAAGTGCTTCTATCTGTCCACCAATTTCAGCAGAAGCTTCGTCTGCAAACGCAGTGAGTAAAAATTTCATGTTGGCCTCCTTTTATCTCTGTACTCGTCCTGATCCGTCTCCACCACTAAGTGCTTTCACTTCGTCAACACTTACAAGGTTAAAGTCACCCTCGATTGAATGTTTCAAACAAGATGCGGCAACTGCGAATTCAAGAGTATCTTTGTCTGACATTTTTTCTGTTAAACCGTATATAAGTCCTGCACCAAAGCTGTCGCCTCCACCTACTCGGTCAACAATCTGCATTGTATATTTCTTTGAGAAAATTGCTTCTTCTCCGTTGTAAAGCAATGCTGACCAATGGTTGCATGATGCTGAAACAGATTCTCTGAGAGTTATTGCAACTTTATCAAATGAAAATGTTTCATAAAGTTTTTTTGCAACAGAAGTGTATCCGTCACGGTCAATTTCACCTTTTGTGACATCACTTTTGTCTGCTGTGATACCGAAAACGTCTGCTGAGTCTTCTTCGTTTGCAATAAGAACATCAACATATTGCATAAGCTCAGTCATAACTTCTTTTGCTTTTTCTCTGCTCCAGAGTTTTTTTCTGTAATTCAAATCGCAGGAAATTTTAACGCCTTTTTCTTTTGCTTTCTGACAAGCAATTTTTGTAATCTCAGCAACGTTGTCGCCAAGTGCGGGTGTTATTCCTGTGAAATGGAACCATTCTGCTCCTTCAAAAATTTTGTCCCAATCAAAATCTTCTGCTTTTGCTGTTGCAATTGAAGAATTTGCTCGGTCATATATTACTTTTGATGCTCTTTGTGAAGCACCTTTTTCGCAATAATAAATACCGATTCTGTCACCACCCAAAGCAATTTCTGAAGTGTCAACATTCCATTTTTTGAGTTCACCTGTACAAGCTTTTCCAAGGTCATTTGCAGGAAGTTTTGTTATAAATTTTGCTTTTTTTCCATAGTTTGCAAGAGACACTGCAACGTTTGCTTCGCCGCCACCAAATGTCATTTCAAGACTCTTTGTCTGCACAAGACGAAGGTATCCCGGAGGTGCAAGTCTCATCATAATTTCACCAAATGTTACTATCATGTTATCACTCCTTTAAATTTCAGCTCTTGCTTTTTTAATATTTTCAATAAATGCTTTTGCGTTTGCTGTTATATCGCCTTTTACCAGGCAACTGCCGGCTCCGACAGCTACTGCGCCTGCTTTTATCCACTGATCAACGTTGTCAACATTTACGCCACCTGTCGGCATAAGCTGTGCCCACGGAAGAGGACCTTTGATGTCCTTGATGAAGGCAGGGCCTGTAATATCTCCGGGGAAAAGTTTGAGAACGTCAACGCCGGCTTCCATTGCTTTGACAGCTTCTGTTATTGTGAGAACGCCTGCCATAGAAGCTACTCTGTATCTGTTGCAAAGTTTTGTAACTTCTTCGTTAAAATGAGGAGAAACCACAAACTGTGCTCCAGAGAGAGTTGCTATTCTTGCTGTTTCACTGTCAAGAACAGTACCTGCTCCTAAAACTATATCATCACCGTATCTGACTGCAAGGTCTTCAATAACTCTATGAGCAAACGGAACTGTAAAAGTTAACTCAATAGCGTCAACTCCACCTTCAATACAATCTGTTATGATTTTGTTTGCTTCGTCGGAATTTTTAGCTCTGACAACGGCAACTATGCCTTTTTCTTTTATTCTTTGTAAAACTGTTTCTTTTGTCATTTTCCTCACCTCTTATTTTTTATTAAACGCCTGAGTAAGCTGAAAAGCCTCCGTCAATAGGAATAACTACTCCTGTGACAAAGCTTGAAACTTCATCATCAAGAAGGAATCTTACGGCACCCATAAGTTCTTTTGATTCACCAAAACGTCCCATTGGAGTTGCAGCAAGAATTTTTCCTGTTCTCGGTGTCGGAGTTCCGTCTTCATTGAACAAAAGTTTTTCGTTTTGTTTTGTTACAAAAAATCCCGGTGCAATAGCGTTTACTCTGATTCCTGTTCCTGCAAAATGTACTGCAAGCCATTGAGTAAAGTTTGAAATTGCAGCTTTTGCTCCACTGTATGCAGGGATTTTTGTCAATGGTGTGTATGCGTTCATCGAAGATATATTTAAAATACATCCTTTTTCATTTTCAATAAAATCCTGTGCAAAAACCTGTGTCGGAAGAAGTGTTCCGAGGAAGTTGAGGTTGAAAACAAAGCTGACGCCCTGAGAATCAAGGTCAAAGAATGAAACTACATCGCTGTTTTCAATGTCACCTTTTTCAAAGTATTCTTTTGTTGTAGTGCCTTTCGGGTTGTTGCCACCTGCACCGTTTATAAGAATATCGCATTTTCCGAATTTGTCGAGAACAATTTTATGTGCTTCTTCAATGCTTTCACGGTTCAGAACGTCTGTTTTGATTGCAATAGCCTGACCGCCGTTTGCGTTAATTTCGTCTGCAACGCTCTGAGCTGCTTCAAGGTTAATGTCAAGAAGAACAACTTTATGTCCGTCACAAGCAAGTTCTTTTGCAAAATTACTGCAAAGCACTCCGCCTGCACCTGTTAATACTATAACTTTTGAATCCATTTTATTTTTCTCCTTATTTTGTTTTTTCTATGCCTTCAAAAAGACCTGTCAGATACATTGCGCCAAGAGCACGGTCATAAAGTCCATATCCGTATCTTCCTGTTTCGCCCCAGATCATTCTTCCGTGGTCAGGTCTTACGTATCCGTCAAAACCACCGTCAAGAAGACTCTTTGCAATGTTGTACATATCAAGAGATCCACATTCTGTCGGATGTCCTGTTTCCATAAAACATTTTTCGTCTGTGTGTCTGATGTTACGAAGATGTGCAAAATGAATTCTCTTTGCAAATTTTTTAGCCATTTTTACAAGGTCATTGTTAACATCTGCGCCAAGTGAACCTGTGCAGAAAGTCAATCCGTTAGCAGGACTATCAACAAGCTTTAAAAATCTTTCAAGATTTTTTTCTGTTGTGATAATTCTCGGAAGACCGAAAATACCCCATGGCGGATCGTCCGGATGAATTGCCATTTTAACTCCGCTTTCCTCTGCGACAGGAATTACTGCTTTAAGGAATGTTTCAAGGTTTTCCCAGAGTTTTTCTTCATCAATATCTTTATATTTGTTCAGAAGTTCTTTCAATTCATCTTTTGAATAGCTTTCATCCCAACCAGGAAGTGAAAGCTCACTTGTCAACGGATTCATAGAAAGTACTGTTTCGTCGTCATAAGCAAGTCCGTTTGAACCGTCTTCGTGTTGATATTCAAGTTCACTTCTGAGCCAATCGAAAACAGGCATAAAGTTGTAGCAAATACATTTTACTCCGGCTTTTCCAAGTCTTCTTACATTTTCACAATAATTTTCAATCAGTTGAGGAGCTTTTTCGTTGCCCAATTTAATGTCTTCCGGAACAGGAACACTTTCAACAACTTCAAATTCAAGTCCGTTGTCCTCAGCTTTCTTTTTCAGTTGGTAAATGCTTTCTTCGGACCAGATTCCTCCTGCGGGAACATCGTATACTGCTGAAACAATGCCAGTCATTTTCGGTATCTGTCGGATTTTTTCGAGTGTTACCGGATCATTGTCGCCATACCAGCGAAATGTCATTTTCATAACATTTTCCTCCTAAATTATTATAATCCTAATTTATTTTTTATATTGTTGCCGCTGATGTTTTCAGCAACTTTTACTGCGTTTTCAAATGGTGCAAACTCACCGTTTTCAACTTTTTCTGCAATAACAGAAGCAAGTATTCTTCTGAAATAATCGTGTCTTGCATAAGAAAGGAAGCTTCTTGAATCTGTCAACATTCCGTAGAAGGTGTTGAGAGATGCTGTTTCGCTGTAAAGACAAAGCTGTTCTTTTATTCCACTATAATGATCACAGAACCACCATGCAGCTCCGAGAGATACGTTTCTGAAAGAACGGATTGATGTTGCAATCTGATAATACATAGTCGGATTAAGAGTATATACTATTGTTTCCGGCAAACTGTCTTCCATATCCATTTTGTCAAGAAGCTCTATCAATGCACTGACAGGGAATGCTTCTCCGACGCAATCTCCACCTGCATCTCTTCCGACTCTGTTGAAAAGTTTTGTTGATGCATTTCTTTTTACAGCAAGATGAAGCTGCATTATCATATCGTTTTCTTTGTAAAGCTTTCCGAGATAAATATACACATTGCTGATAAAGTCATCAAACTCATCTGTTCCGACATCTTTTCCGGAAAGAACTTTTTTGAAAACTTTGTCTGCTTGTTCGTCTGTTCCGATTGACTGTGGAAATCTTTCAATTCCTACGTCAGTCATTTTGCATCCCATTGATGCAAAAAATTCAACTCTGTTTTTCAATGCGTCTTTCAAGGAAGCAAGGTCTTTGACTTCAACTCCTGATACGTCAGAAAGCTTTTTAATATATTCATCATATCCTTCTGCTTTGTAAAGGAAAAGATTGTCTGTTCTGAATGATGGGCTGACAGTAACATTGAAAGATTTGTCTTCTCTTATCATTTTGTGATATTCAAGAGAATCGTTTATGTCATCTGTTGTCGCAATATATGCAACGTTTGACATTTCTATAAGCTTTCTCGGAGAAAGTTTTTTGTCTTCGATAACTTTATTTGCTTTTTCCCAGATTTCCTCTGCGTTCTGAGAAGTCAGTGGTTCATTGATTCCAAAAAACATTTTAAGTTCCATATGTGTCCAATGATAGAGCGGATTTCCGACTGCCCCTTCAATTGCCTGAGCATATTTCATGAACTTTTCTTTAAATGTAGTTTGTCCTGTTATGTAATCCTCATCAATACCGACTGTTCTCATCAGACGCCATTTATAGTGGTCTCCACCCAACCACATCTGACCAATATTTTCAAACTGTTTGTCCTCGTAAATTTCAGCAGGTACAAGATGACAATGGTAGTCATATATTGGTTTGTTCTTTATTTCCTGATAAATTTTTTCAGCTGTCTGGCTTGAAAGAAATATATCTTCCGAATAAAATGATTTCACTTCAAATCATCCTTTCTTATTATTCTTAATAAAATTTTATCACATAAAAAATAAAATAAAATTAGCAAATGTGCTTGAAACATTGCAAATGTTGCTATATAATAATATTGGTGATTAATATGAAATCAAAGAAAGAGAATTACTTTGAAAACATTCTGGAAAAAAACTACGAAATCTATCATTATTGTCATGATGTGCTGCCGTTATGTGACTTTCATAACCACGAATTTTATGAAATTTACTTCTTTATCGACGGCACAGTAGCTTATTGTATTGAAGAAATGACGTTTGATTTGATGACGGGAGATGTTCTGATTATTCCTCCGAGCAAAATGCATATGCCGATTGTTTCTGAGGGTGTGAACTATGAAAGAATCGTTCTCTGGCTCAGAAGAAGTTTTATTGAATCTCTTGACGATGAAAACCATACATTTTCAAACGGTTTGAAAGAGCTTCGTGACAAGGGTAACCTTCTGATGAAACTGAAAGGGAAAGATTATTCGAAAATTATTAATTTACTTAGCGACATTGAAAAAGAAATTTCACTTCACGAGGAGAACGAATCTCTTGTCGTTGCTTCATATATTACAATACTTCTGGCAAACCTTCTCAGGATTTCAAAATTACAGGTTAAAGAAGAAAAGACGGTGGTCAATCAAAGCATAGTACCGTCAATTATTGAATATATAAATTTACATCTTGCCGAAAAGCTTACATCTGAAAATATTGCAGAAAAGTTTTTTATCAGCAAATATCACCTTCATCACATTTTCAAAGAATACACAAACGTTTCACTTTATGACTACATTCTGTCAAAAAGAATTATTTATGCAAAATCGCTCATTCGCCACGGGCACAACTTTACTGACGCCTGTTTCACCTGTGGGTTTAAAGATTATTCAAGTTTTTACAAAGCGTTCCTCACAAAAACAGGTATGAGCCCGAGAGAATTTAAAAAGAGCATTAAGAAAACAATGTGATAAACATAAAAAAGCCGTCGGAATCCGACGGCTTTTTTGCGAAAGAGCGACTAAAAGTAGTATAAGTATGGGTAAAAACGACCAAAAGTAATGTAATCACTTCAAATCTTCACTATATACAAACTGCGTATTGATAGGAATTTTAAAAAAGTCATTATCACCATTGTCAATCAATATAAGGGTGTTCTTATCCTTGATCTCAAATTCAAACGTTGTGCTTTGTGAAGTGGCAATAATCTTTCCGTCTGCAATTTTATAAGAGCCATATTCCTGATAAGAAACTACAGAACCGGCACCAAAACGAAACTCATTGTTATCTGTATCAAGTGACAGATACGGCGTTAACATTTCTTCATAATCGCCAACAGCATAATAACTGCCGGAAAAAACAGGGGTTGTATCAGAATCACAACCTACGAATGAAAATAGCATCAACAAGCAAATCAAGAAACAAATAATTCGTTTCATTTTATACTCTCCTTTAATGTTTTACAACTTGCAATCAACATTCGTCTGATTCGACCGCAAAGATTTCTATGCTTTTTATAGATTTCTTCATCAATCGCATTCGTATTGAACAATAAACGTAACCAACCTTCGGTTTCGCTACATTCCTTAAGAGCAATTTCAAATTTTGAAAGCATATCCGCTTTACTCTGCCCATAATTTGCTTCACGGATATTTGCATAAATACTGCTTGAACTTTTACGAATTTGGAAAAGAGTGTTAGACGGGGCCTTAATGCTTTGACAAAGCAATTCAATTTCAGTTGCAAGCTGCTCAGAATATATCAGCAAATAATTTTTCGGCATATATCCACTCCTTTCAAGAGAATTATACTACTTTTCCACAAACAAATCAAGGCGAAGCCTTGTATATCATCAATTCTGCAGGAATTGCATATCATCCGCAACTTGTTGCGGTATATCATCATTGCGAAAGCGATACAACCTACGGTTGATGATATGCACCTTCGGTGATGATATACACGCTAAAGCGTGATGATATGCCATTGCTTTCGCAATGGATAAAAAAAGAAGTAACTTTTGGTAGACAAAAGTTACTTCTTTTTTGGTGGACGTTAACGGACTTGAACCGCTGACCCTTCGCACGTCAAGCGAATGCTCTACCAGCTGAGCTAAACGTCCAAAAACATTATCCATATTATATAATAAGATAACAATAAAGTCAAGCAAAATATAACAGCTGATAAAAATAAAAATGACCTTTGGCAATTCTTACTGTCAAAGGTCTGATTTTTTATGGATTTTAATATATTTACGCACTTATGAGATAGCTTTGATAAATTCTGCACTTGCTTTTTCCCATTTGTCTGCGTCAATTGGCTCATAATATTTCAATTCTTCACATTCTGCAATAATTTTTCTTGCGTGGCTTATGTCTTTAATTTCACCTGAAGAAATGAGCTGAACAGAAACATTTCCGAGTGCAGTTGCTTCAACAGGACCCGTTATAACTTTGCAATCGCACGCAGAAGCTGTCAATCTGCAAAGCAGAGTATCCTTTGTTCCTCCACCAATCATATTAATCGTATCGTATTCTTTGCCCGTGCATTTTCTAACCTTTTCAAACACCAATTTATATTTCAACGCAAGGCTTTCATAGATACATCTCATAATTTCACCGACAGTTTCGGGAACATATTGATTTGTTTTCTTGCAGAATTCTCTTATGCGGTTCGGAATGTCACCCGGAGATACAAAAGCAGGGTCATCAGGGTCAATAAAGCATTTGAATTCTTCACATTCAAGAGCCATTTTTTCCAAATCTGCAAATGAATAATCTTTGCCCTCTTTTTTCCATTGTCTTCTGCTTTCCTGAATAAGCCAGAGACCTGCAATGTTTTTGACAAAGCCTGTTATATTGTCAAATCCACCCTCATTAGTTATGCTCATTTCATAAGTGGTATCATTTACAATCGGTTTGTCAAGTTCTGTTCCGAAGATTGACCATGTTCCACAACTGATAAACGCAATATTACCTTCTTCTTTCGGCACTGCACTGATTGCCGACTGCGTATCGTGACCACAAACGGCAATAACAGGGACACTTTCAACTCCCAATTCTGTGCACAAATCATCGCTGAGCATTCCGACTACGCTTCCGCTTTTAACAATCGGTGCAAATAATTTTTCATCAATTTCCAATATATCAAGAAGCTCCTTGCTCCATTCGCTGCTTTCAATGTCAATCAACTGTGACGTTGTAGCAACAGAATATTCAGAAACCATTTTCCCTGTGAGGAAATATGAAAACAAGTCGGGCATAAAAAGAAGTTTATCTGCTCTTTGGAGAATATGCGGTCTGTTTTTCTTCAAAGAATATAACTGATAAAGTGTGTTGAATTCCAGGAACTGTATTCCTGTTTTCTGATAAATCTCTTTTTTCGGAATAATTTTATCCATTTCTTCTATCATTCCACAAGTTCTTGTGTCACGATAGTGAATCGGATTTTCAAGAAGACATCCGTTTTCATCAATCAACCCGAAGTCGACGCCCCATGTGTCAATTCCGATGCTGTCAAATCCACCTGCATTTTTTGCCTTGATTATACCTTGTTTTATTTCGTGGAAAAGTCGAAGCACATCCCAATACATTGTCTTTCCAAGAACAACAGGGTCGTTTGAAAAACGATGAATTTCTTCAAGAGAAATTTTTCCGTTTTCATATTTTCCGATTATTGCTCGTCCGCTTGATGCGCCAAAATCAAATGCTAAAACTTTTTTCATAATCTATCACCTTTTATAATTTATTATACATAGACTCCAAATTATAATATAAACCTTTTTTGTCAATCAGTTCTTCGTGAGTCCCTTGTTCTTCAATTCCTTTTTCAGTTAGCACAAGAATTTTTGTTGCGTTTCTGATGGTAGTAAGACGATGGGCAATTGTAAATGTTGTTCTGCCTCTCGTCAATTCTTCAAGTGACTGTTGAACAATATATTCACTTTCGTTGTCAAGCGCAGAAGTTGCTTCATCAAGAATCAGCACAGGTGGATTTTTGAGAAATACTCTCGCAATTGATATCCTTTGTTTCTGCCCTCCCGAAAGCTTTACTCCTCTTTCACCAATGAAGGTGTCATATCCGTCAGGCATTGCCATAATAAATTCGTGGGCACCCGCTTTTTTTGCTGCTTCTTCAACTTCTTGACGTGTTGCATCAGTTTTGCCGTAGGCGATATTATCATAAACGCTTCCCGAAAACATATACACGTCCTGTTGAACAACTCCGATTTGTGAACGCAGAGATTTCAGCGATACTTTTGAAACATCCTGAGAATCTATCAATATTCTTCCGTTTGTTACATTATAAAATCGTGGTATCAGATTACAAATCGTTGTTTTTCCTGCACCTGACGGCCCCACAATTGCAACATTTTCTCCCGGTTTTACATCAAGGTTAATGTTTGTCAGAACGTTCTCTTTTGTTCCGTCATAATAAAAACTTACATTGTCAAAGCAGATGTTCCCGTCAGTTATATTAATTTCGGGAGCATCATCGTCGTTTTCGTTTTCGCACAATTCTTCCATAACTTCATTGAATCTGTCAATGCCCGTCATACCACGCTGAAATTGTTCCATATATTCAACTATTCTCTTGACACTCGCAAGAAGCGTTGTGACCATAAGAATATATGCAGTCAGGTCGCCCGGTGTAATATATTTTTTCATAAGGAATATTCCACCGATTACCACTACGCAAATATACATTATACCGTCAAATACTCTTGTAATGGTATGAAACGCTCCCATATATTTATAGGATTTTATTTTTGTTTTAAGAAATTTTTCATTGCCTTGTTGAAACTTTCTTTTTTCTTCGTCTTCTTTTGCAAAAGATTTTACAACTCTTATTCCAAGCAGACTGTCTTCTGTTCTTGCGTTGATTTCGCCAAGCTCATTTCTCTGGCTTTTAAACGCATCTTTCATCTTTGCATTATATTTTGAAACGCAAAGCACCATTATCGGAATAAGAATGAAAATTATTAACGTGAGATAAATGTTCATTGTTGAAAGAATCACAAAAACTGAAATTATTTTTATTGCAGCAATAAAAAATTCTTCCGGACAATGATGCGCAAATTCTGTGACATCAAACAAATCAGATGTTATTCTCGACATCAACTGACCGATTTTTGTGTTGTCATAATATGTATAGGACAGCCCTTGCATATGTGCAAATAAATCACGTCGCATATCCGTTTCAATTTTTGCACCCATTATATGACCTGTTGTTGCCATATAATAATTTGCTATTGCATCTATAATTCTCAGAACAAGATATGCTGCACCCGTAATCAGAATCAGCTTCAAAGTAAGGTTTTCCGGCGCTTGTACCGCAGTGTCTGTAATTTTTCTGACAATCAACGGCAATATTATTTCGCATACTGTCGTCAGAGATGCACACAACAAATCAACTGCAAAAGTCAGTTTATAATTTTTAAAATATGGTGCAAAAATTTTTATTAAATTATAGTTGGATTTTTTTCTTTCATATCTTTTATTTTTCATTTATCCACCTGAAAATGCACTGATAAATTATTTAATGCTGAAAATTATATCTCCTGTTGACGGGAATGGCCAATATTTTTTATCCGTTATTGTTTCAAGCATATCTGCCGTTTTTCTCAGATTATTCATTGAAACAAGAATGTTGTCTTTTGAGAAGAACGCAAGTTTTTCCACATCATTGAAGCTTTCTGCGTTGTTTACGTTTTCCTGAAGCACTTCAATGTCTTCATAAAGTTTTGCAGTTAAATCAGATATCTTTTCAAGAAGTTTTTCTTCTGCAGTAGTGTTGATTTTTGAGTTTACGGCTCTCTTTGAATTGATTGTATCACTGATTTCTTTTGAATATTCGATAACAGCAGGAAGAATCTGCATTTTTGACATATCAAGCATGGTAAGAGCTTCAATGTTGATGATTTTATTGTAGCTTTGAAGATGAATTTCAAATCTTGCTTTCATTTCAGCTTCGGTAAACACTTTGTGCTTTGTGAAAAGCTCAATGTTTTTCGGATTAACAAAAGCACCGATACTTTCAGGAGTTGCTTTCAGATTGAGAAGACCTCTCTTTTCAGCTTCTTCAACCCATGAGTTGTCATATCCGTTACCGTTAAAAATAATTCTTTTATGTTCTTTGATTGTCTTTCTGATTAAATTGTGAAGATTGTCGTTGAAATCTCCCGGTGTAGTTTCAAGATAGTCTGCATATCTTGAAAGAATTTCTGCAACCGCAGTGTTGATTACAATGTTTGGCCCTGAAATTGAATGAGATGAGCCAAGCATACGGAATTCAAATTTGTTTCCTGTGAAAGCAAACGGTGATGTACGGTTTCTGTCCGTAGTATCTCTTGGGAATTTCGGCATTGTATGAACACCGATTCTCATAATTGACTGTTCTTTTGAGTCGTAATGCTCATTTTTTTCGATTGACTCAAGAATCTCTGTCAATTCTTCACCGAGGAAGATTGAAACGATTGCAGGTGGAGCTTCATTTCCTCCGAGACGATGGTCGTTTCCTGCGCTTGCAACAGATGCTCTGAGCATATCCTGATATTCGTCAACTGCCTGAATGACAGCGCAAAGGAATGTCAGGAACTGAGCGTTCTGATGAGGGGTGTCACCCGGTTCAAGAAGATTTTTGCCCGTATTTGTTGAAAGTGACCAGTTGTTATGTTTACCGCTTCCGTTTATACTTTCAAACGGTTTTTCGTGGAGAAGACAAACAAGTCCATGACGTGTTGCAACTTTTTTCATCATTTCCATTGTCAACTGGTTGTGGTCAGTCGCAATGTTTGTGGTTGAGAAAATAGGAGCAAGTTCATGCTGAGCAGGGGCAACTTCATTATGTTCAGTCTTGGCAAAAATTCCAAGTTTCCAGAGCTCATTGTCAAGTTCTCTCATATATGCAGATACACGAGGTTTGATTGTTCCGAAATAATGGTCATCAAGCTCCTGACCCTTTGGTGGTTTTGCGCCAAAAAGTGTGCGTCCTGAAAAAACAAGGTCAGGGCGTTTTTCATATACGTCTTTGTCTATGAGAAAATATTCCTGTTCAGGTCCGACGGTTGTTTTTACCATCTTTGTTTCTTCGTCGCCAAAAAGCTTGAGAATTCTTTTTGTTTGTTTTGTGATTACTTCCATTGAACGAAGCAACGGTGTCTTTTTGTCAAGCGCTTCTCCTCCGAAAGAACAAAACGCAGTCGGAATACACAATGTGTCGCCTTTAATGAATGCGTATGATGTCGGGTCCCATGCAGTATAACCTCTTGCTTCAAATGTTGCTCGAAGTCCTCCTGACGGGAATGATGAAGCGTCGGGTTCGCCCTTTATAAGTTCTTTTCCCGAAAACTCCATAATTATATTTGCATCATCAACAGGGGAAATAAAGCTGTCGTGTTTTTCGGCAGTTATTCCTGTCATCGGCTGGAACCAATGAGTATAGTGAGTTACTCCTTTTTCTATTGCCCAATCCTTCATCGCATTTGCAACAATATTTGCAACTGTCGGGTCAAGAGATTTTCCGTTTTCTATCGTTTTATGTAATGCTTTATAGGTGTCTTTTGGAAGACGTTCCTTCATCGTCCTGTCATTAAAAACAAGGCTTCCGAACATTTCAGGTACGTTCATCATATTCAGTCCTCCTTACTGAAATACTTTGGGAAAAATGCTTTTAAACTATAATTAAAGTTTTTAGAGGACAATAATTTGTCACTATTTTTTCCAAGAAAAATTATTTTAAAAATTTCAACATATATTATTCTCAGACAATACAAAGCTCTCGTTCTGCTGTCTGTATGTTTTCTTTTAAACTTTGACCAATAGGCACTCTTTTTTGCAATTGAAGAGATTGCTTTTGAATCCATACTTTCTGAAAACAACGATAAAACATCAAATTTCAAAGTTTTTTCAGCTGCAACAGCTGTTGCGTTCTGAGAAACATTTTCTTTAATTGTATTGTTATGAAATTGTTTGCTTTTTACGGGATTCATAGTCTTATAAACAGCCTGGACAAACTTTCTGTTCATATATGGGTTAAGATATGATATGCCATAATGATTCATTATCATACCTGCTTGAGCCAATTTAATGTTTACAAGCGTATCGCAACTGATGTTATTGTCAGTGGCTTTTTTCTGATTGCCATTTTTGAACAACCCTGCAATAATCGAAGCACTTTTTTTGATTTTATCAAAGTCGTTATAAAAAGAGTTGTCAAAAACTCCGTCTGCTCCGTTGCTTGAAACGACAGCTTCAACATTGTCTTTTTTCAGAAGCTTTGCCAGAACGATTTCTTTGAAAGCATCTTCGTCAAAAGCAGTTGCTTCACAAGCATAAACAATAATCGGCAAATAGTTCAGAATGTCAGGTTCAATTTTACCGATTTTTAAATCAATGTTTTTTATTTCATCGCATATTGCAGCAAGTTTATTTTTTCTTGTCTCAGACAAGGTTGCAGAATATGCTTTGATTTTTTTAGGGGAATTAAGCTTTGCGTGATGAAGAATATATGTAGAATTATAATCTCCCATAAAATCGACAGCATAATTTCCTTTTATGCAGTTAACAACAGCGCTGTCAAAAATTCTGTCGTACTTTGAGGAATCAACCTTTGTTCTCTTGTCAAAAGTAATTGAGCTGCAGTTTCTTTCCGCAATATATCCTGTTTTCAGATTAAACTCCGTATATTTTTTAAACGATGTTTTGTAAATGTCAAGAATCATGGTTTTGTTTTCATCAATATATCCGTTATCAATAAATTCCTCAACGGAAACATTGTCAATATACCATTCAACTTCAGGGGTAAATCTGATAATATTTTTAATTGAAGATGAAATAAAAATCTCTTCTCCATCGGAAGTATAATACACTCTGCTTTCTGAACAGAAATAATCGTGAAAAATAAAAGCCTTTTCAATTTTTCTGTCAACCACAACAAGATTATATAAGCCATCAAAAATTTCTGTTACACCAATTCCAAAGCTTTTGTACAACTGAATTATTTCATTATCTGAAAGGATTTTTCCTTCTTTATTAAATATAACTCCTGTTTTTGCAATTGTAATTGTTCCCTTCTTGAACACTGAATTTTCATCTTTCAAAATATCTGTAACGATTTCATTTGACGATATATCTACTTTTAAACAAAAATCGTTGTGCAACACTATTCAACTCCTTTTACATAACACAAAAATTTTCTAATCTTTTCTCTTTTTCGGATTTATAATTTTTAATATCGGTTCAGAAAAAACTTTCAAAGAAAGTATTAAAGTAAGCACAATTCCTGCAACAAAAATAGTGAAGACAGGATGTTCATAATCTTTTCTGAAAAACAATATGTTCAGTTTCTCGCTGGTGAGAATATATATAATCGGATAATGCAAAATATAAACCTGCAGTGAGCGTGAACCAAATTTTGCAATTATTCCTGTCGGAATTTTTTCCGGAACAAGTGATATGACGGCAACGCATATTATCGGCACAATCGCATAATATGCAAGTCTGCATAACCCACCGAACTGAACATTGTCTAAAAATTCAAAATACGATCCCGATGATGTGAGCAACGGTGTTAAAAAATGTATGTTTGGAACATTAAATACAACAATTCCCAAAGCAATAATTATAACAACCGAAAGTATTTTTATATATTTTTTTGATACAAATTTTATAATATCTTCTTCTCTCAAAAAATATCCGAGATAGAAAAACGGATAATAAACTATTATTCTTGACAGCGACAAAAATGTTGAAATATTTTGGTTGTATCCCGCAAAACAAGCAAGTATTATTGATGATGTCAAAACAAAAAGCGGACTAAATTTTTTCAGAAATACCGTTATTAAACTAAATGCAAATATCGCAAATGCATACCACGGGACTCCTGCCATATTAAAAATATCTGCAGAAAAATTAAATCCTTTCAGAAAGAAGCTTTTTGAGACAAACAATAAAATATTTATTAAAAAAAATACAATTACAAACGAAAACATTTTTTCGTATCTTTTCTCGTCAATATTTTTCTTGCTGAATAATCCCGAAACAAAAATAAACAGTGGCATATGGAACGAATAAATGAAAACAAATATATCTCTTGCTACTGCGTTGTTGCCGATAAAGTATTCGCAAAAATGTCCTACAACAACAAACAGAATCAAAAAGAATTTCAGGTTATCCCATTTTTCTATTCGTTTCGTTGCCATAAATTTTTCCTTTCAGTTATTCGTCAAATAACGGCGTTGAAAAATATCTTTCCGCTGTATCAGGTAAAACGGTTACAACTGTTTTTCCTTTGCCGAGTTTTTTTGCCATTTTAATTGCTGCAGCTACATTTGTTCCACTGCTGATTCCACACATAATTCCTTCTTTTGAAGCAAGGTCTTTTGAGGTTTGCAATGCTTCATCATCTTTAATTATGCAAATATCATCATAAATATTCTGATTGAGGATTGTCGGTATTACGCCGTCACCGATACCCATCTGAACGTGCGTACCGATTGAACCTCCGGAAAGTATTGCAGCGTCCTCAGGTTCAACCGCCCATATTTCCATGTCCGGATTATATTTTTTAAGCGTTTCACCAATTCCTGTTATTGTTCCACCTGTTCCGATTCCTGAACAAAAACCGTGTATCGGTTTGTTGACCTGTTCAATAATCTCCATTCCCGTCTGTTCTCTTTGAACTTGTGGGTTTGCAGGATTTTCAAACTGCTGAGGAACAAATACGTTTGGATTTTCATTTTTCATTTCAAGTGCAATTGCAAGACATTGTTCAATACAATCTCCGATATTTCCCGAATCGTGAACAAGAATAACCTCTGCACCATAATGTTTGACAAGCATTCTTCTTTCTTCACTGACAGAATCGGGCATAATAATTTTAACACGATACCCTCGCACTGCACCAACCAACGCAAGTCCGATTCCCTGGTTTCCGCTTGTCGGTTCAACAATTATCGTGTCTTTGTTGATAAGCCCCTGTTGTTCGGCAGCTTTTATCATATTAAACGCTGTTCTTGTTTTTATCGAGCCTCCGACATTAAGTCCTTCAAACTTCACAAGAATTTCTGCACAGTCTTCATCAACCATATGTTGAAGTCTTATTATCGGGGTGTTCCCCATCGCTTCGAGAATATTATTACAAATCATATTTGTTGCCTTCCAAAAAAAGAATATTATATTTCATTATATAATATTTTATAAGCTAATTCAATACATAACAGCAATTTTTATGAAACAAAAAATCCAGACTACCTTTCCAAAATAGCAGTCTGGATTTTAATTTTTTTATTGTTTTACATACTTTTCAATCATTTCATCAAGTTTCATGTCCAGCAATGTATAGTTGATAAAATCCATTCCATGTCTGCCGCAATGATTTGAGAAATAAAACTCTTTGTAATAATATTCAACGCCGTTTGCTTCGAGAACATCACAAAGTGTTTCTGCGTTTGAAACAGGTACCAATCTGTCTTGTCCGCAAGAATTAAGAATTGTCGGAACGCTATTTTCGTTGACATAGCTTATCGGCGATACTTCAAGCTGTGCTTGTACTATTTCATCAGAGAAACGGTTGTCTGCTGTTACTGTTTTTCCTGTCAGAAGAGTTTGAATGTTCAGCATCATATCTTCCGGGAAGTCAGTGTCGACAAAATAGCGTTCGTCTGTCATATCTGTCGGGCCGCAAATGCTATATACAAATCCGATTTCAACAGGACATTTGTCATAATATGTGTAGGAATACATCAAAGCAATATGACCACCGGCAGATTCACCCATAAACATAGCTTTCTTGACGGAAATTCCTTTTTCTTCGCAGAATGAAACGATTTTTTTGACCGCTTCGTTGATGTCTTCTAACAAAGATTTGTAGTTGAGCTCGTCGTGACCATCTTTGAGCAATCTGTAGTTTACATTTGCTGTTACTAATCCTTTTTTAGCAAAAGGTTTGACAGTTTCACTTTCAGCCGACTTGTCACCGCCAATCCAGCCACCGCCATGAATATATACACAAAGGCCCATTTCATTGCCAACACCCTGCGGTATTATGAGGTCAAACACCTGTTCGCTGTCCTGTCCGTATGCAATGTCGCTATACATATCATACCCTGTCGGTTGGGTACCGCTGAGATTTATCCCGAACAATGTGCAGAAAAATATAACTATACTCGTAAATATTGATATTATTGTATTTAACATTTTTATTTCACCTGAACTTTACCTTAAAATTTATTTTACCTTTTCTGATTATTTAACGTACTTGTCAATCATTTCATCAAGCTTGATGTCAAACACTTTTGTTGTCAGAGCATCGCGCTTGCTTCTTGCGCAGTGAATTGAATTGTCAAATTCTGCGTAGTAATGATCAACGCCATAGCTTTTTAACAATTTTTCAAGCTGTTCACCGTTTGACACAGGCACAAGTGTATCTTTTCCACAAGAATTGAAAATTGTCGGAACGGTGTTTGCGTTGACATAATTTATCGGTGAGGCTTCCAACTGTGCTTGTCTTGTTTCTTCCGACAAAACATTGTCTGCTGTGATTGTTTTTCCTGTCAGAAGACTCTGCAGAATCAGCATTGTTTCTGTCGGAATTTCATTCTCAGTGAAATATTTTATGTCTGTCATATCTGTCGGGCCGCAATTGCTGTATACCAATCCGATTTCAACCGGACTCTTGTCATAATATGTGTAAGCATACATCAATGCAATATGACCACCGGCAGATTCACCCATAACCATAGCTTTCCTGATTGAAATTCCTTTTGACTCGCAGATTGACACAGCTTTTTTGATTGCCTCGTTTACATCTTCGCACAAAGATTTATAGTTCAGCTCGTCGTGATTTTCTTTGAGTAATCTGTAATTTACATTTGCCGTTACCATGCCTTTTTCTTCGGCATATGGTTTCACCACCCAGTCCACATTCGTTTTGTCGCCTCCTATCCACGCACCACCGTGAACATATACACAAAGGGAAAGCTCATCACCGATTCCCTGAGGTATCACAAGATCAAACACCTGTTGGCTGTCCTGTCCGTATGAAACATCATTATAAAAATCATAACCTGTCGGTTCTATTTTGTTGCAATTTATTCCTAAAACTGAAAGCATAAATAATAATAAACTTAAAAATATTGATACTATTGAATTAACCATTTTTGTTTCA
>JAFOEP010000082.1 GCA_017380115.1 Clostridia bacterium
AAAGCTTCGTGAAAACATTGAAAAAAGAGCTGAATATAATTTAAGCAATTGCAACATCGATGCAGCCTGTGTTTACGTTGCACAAAACGGAAAAGAAGTTTACAGAAATGTTTTCGGTAAGCAAACACAAGTAAATTCTGAGCCTGTCACATCCAAAACTCTTTTCAGATTGGCTTCAATGACAAAGCCTGTTACTTCTATTGCAATAGGTATTCTTGTTGACAAAGGATTAATCAGTCTGAATGATACGGTTGAAAAATACCTTCCGATTTTTTCTGATCTTAATATAAGAATTCTGGACCAGAACAGAAAGGATAAAATTCTTGGCAAGGCCAAAACAAAACCTACAATTTTACATCTTCTGACCCATACTTCCGGAATCGGAAGCGATGAAATCGGAAAAGAATTTGAAGAAGACGTTCATAATGCATTGATTTGATTTTTAAAAAATAAACTAATAAGAAATATGCACCTTCAAAAGTGACTGACTTTTGAAGGTGCATATCATTTATGCAAACATAGTTTTTATTTTTTAAGGTGTTTTTGAATAAATTCATCAACAACAATCATATAAGGGTCATTTTCATCAGCCGAAGGATATGCCTCGTGGTCACGACCTTCGAGAGTGAAAAAGTGATGCTCAACACCTGCTTGTGTCAACTTTTCGTCAAGAACTACAGCATTGTCATACGGAACAACATTGTCCATATCACCGTGAGTAATAATTGTCGGTACTGTATCTTTTGTGACATAAGAAATCGGGGAACATCTTAATAATTCTTTTTGAATTTCGGGGGTTTTAATGTTGTCCTGATTCAATTTGACGCCACAAAGTTCTCCGATTACCATATTCAAAACATCGAAATCCATTCCACTTGTTTCAGCAAAATAGCCGTCACTTGTCAGATCTGTCGGGCCGGAATTTGAGATACAGAACTTCACAGGTATATCAGATTTTTCCTGATAAGCATAAGCCAGCATCAGTCCGAGATGTCCTCCTGCAGATAAGCCGTTAACTCCCAATCCCGTAATTGTGACACCTTTTTTCTCTGCAATTTCCTTGACTTTTCTGATACCGTTAAGAATATCTTCCATAATATCATCACAGTCAATTCCACCGTCCTGATATACCAATCTGTAATCAACCGAAGCAGAAGCAATATTGTACTTTTCTGTGCAATATTTCATATATTTTTCATACGCTTCTTTTTTGCCTGATGCCCATGCTCCTCCATGAATAAAAAGCATAAGTCCTACTTCTTCTCCACAATCTTTCGGAAGATACAATGCAACCGATTGATATTCGTTGTCACCGTAAAACAGATTGTTGTATTTCACATAAGTGCTGAATGGATTAATTGTTGAAAAAAATGTTATAATCAACGATAAAATTATTATAAATATTCTATTCATTTTTGTTCCTCTATAAAGTCAGTTCTTATCTTGTCTGACTGATTGTTGTTTCAAGGTTTGCAGCAGAAATAAGAATAGTTACGTCAAAGCTATCAATAAATCCGTCGCAGTTAAGGTCACCCGCAAAACTTTCAGCGCTGTTTTCTTCAAAATCAAATTCATAGTTTGCTACAGAAGAAAGAAGGGCAACATCAAAAGCGTCGATTATTCCGTCACCTGTTACATCACCGAAAATCACAAGATAATATGTTGCAAGGACTCTGTCTTTTTGTTTTAATTCTACCTTTAATCCTGTGCCTATTTCATCTTTGCTGTATTCAAGAGTACAGTTGTCCATATCGAAATATTTTTCAAGGTCATCTGTACCTTCTTCAATCCCATAAATGAAACCTTTTTCTTCATCAACGATAGCAGTTGAGCCTTCTTTGACTTCAAAAGAATAGCTTAATCTGTCAAGAGAATTATATGCGTCTGTAATTTTCTGAGCAACCTCTGAAATTTCTTCATTGTCAAGAATTGTCAGATCTGTTCTTTCAGAAAGAAGTTTACCTTCTTCATATGCGTCTTTATAAGCGCTATATGATGAAATTGAATATTCTTCTTCGGCGTGTGTCGGAAGAAGTTTCAATGCCTCTTCAAGAGCTGTCATATCTGCATCCTGCAATTTCAACGCATTAAATGCCTGAGTCAATTCTTCAACTGCAAGAGCTATTGCTTCATTGTCACCTTCAACAAGTGTGACATCATCAAAGAGGTTCTGAGCCACTTCACGTTTTTCTGAATAGTCTTTATATAATTCAACAACATACTTGTCAGCGTCATATTCAGGTGTCAAAGCGAGTGCTGTTTCAAGAGATGTTTTATCAGCTTCTGTGATTTCAAGTGCAAGGAATGCATCTGTAATTTTCTTTGTCAAAGCTGAAATTTCATCATTGTCGAGAATTGTAAGGTCGTCTCTTTGAAGCATTGCTTCTCCCTTTTCAACAGTTTCAATAAATGCTGCATAATCTTCTGCATTACATTCTGATTCTACAACTTTATTTTTTGAATTTACTGCTGTTTCAAGAGCTTTGATATCAGCGTCTTTCAATTCGAGAGCATTATAAGCCTGAGTCAGCTCATCTGCAAGACTTTCAATTTCTTCATTGTTGAACACGTCCAAGTCTTCTCTTTTAGCATATTCAGATGCCTCTTCAAACTTGCTTTCCCACTGGTTGTAAAGAGCTTCGTCTTTGTAAAGACTTGCTTCATAAGGTGTCAATTCAAGAGCTGTTTTAAGCTGTGTTAAATCAGCAGGCTTGATTTCAAGTGCTTCAAGTTTTTCCAACAAAGCAACTGCCTTGTTATGAACAAGAGTCTGGTCATAATAGCTGATTAATTCATTGTCAACAATCATCTGAGCTTCTGTTGCGAGAACTTTCCACTCGTTATATGAGCTTTCTGTGTAATAC
>JAFOEP010000083.1 GCA_017380115.1 Clostridia bacterium
GAAAACGCAACGGGTAAACTTGTTAAAGATAGTTGCAGATGGTATTACAGTACACATCCTGTTTTTAACAAACTTAATGCAACAATGAAAGTTGTAAAAGAACACGATATTTATATAGAAAATTCTGATGGATATATCGACTATATTTTAACATACTAAAATGGAGAGTGATTATATTTGAGCAGAGAATTTGGCAAACACGTCAGGGGAGGACCTCCTGCAACGAAAAAGTTTGATATGGTAAAACCGGCAAGATGCTTGCAATGGCAATTTGCAGTATTTGTTTGGCCATTTGCTAAATTGAGAAATCTAACTCATTTAACAAAAATAAATAAAATAGGAACAAAAGGTCTTAAACCACCATACATTCTTCTTTGTAATCACAATGCCATGTATGACTTTTATGTTATGTTTCCTGCTACGATGCCGGCAAGAGGTATTATTCCTTCTGCTGTTGACAATTATATTTGGAGAGACCATATTTTGCGACAATTCGGAACAGTTCCGAAAAGAAAATATACTCCCGATATCAGCATATTAAGAACATGCAGACAGGCCATTAAAAACAAAAAATTCTTTGGAATTTATGTTGAGGCGAGATATGCTTTGTGTGGATTAACAGAGATTATCCCTGAGTCTGTTGCACAGATGGTAAAACATATGAATGTTCCTGTTGTAACACTGACATGCAGAGGACATCATATAAATGACCCATTCTGGGGAAACCATCACAGCAGATTTGTTCTTCATACTGAGGCTGATATGACTCTTGCGTTTACGCCTGAACAATTAAAAAAGGCATCCGTAGAAGAAATTGACTCTAAAATCAAAGAATTGTTATATAATGATGATTTCAGATGGCAGAGCGAAAAAAGAATTAAAATTAAATACAAAAAACGAGCAGAAGGATTGCACAGGGTTTTGTATCAATGTCCTCATTGTAAAACAGAATATAAAATGGACTCAAAAGGTGACAAAATATTCTGTAAAAGCTGTAACAAAAGCTGGACATTGAATTATTACGGTGAGCTTGAAGCTGACGATGGAGAAACAGAATTTAAATTTCCGACTGACTGGTATAAATGGGAAAGAGAAATGGTTCGACAGGAAATCAGGGAAAATAAATATTATCTTGAATGTGATGTCGATGTTAATGATTTACCAAATTCAAGAGGCTTCGTTCATATGGGTCACGGAAAATTAATTCACGATATGACAGGGCTTCATTTAAAGGGCATAAGAGAATATGATAATGTACCTTTTGAAATGAATCTTGACGCAGCAGGACAATATGCAGTACATATTGAATACAATTACAGATATGGAAACAGAAGAGATTGTATTGATATGAGTACCCTTGATGATACATGGTATGTTTTCCCTGAAACAAGTGAATGTTCTGTTACTAAAATTTCAATCGCAACAGAAGAAATGTATAAAGAAATTTGGGAAAGAAGAAATTCTCAATCGGAGGTTTTAAAATGAATATAAGAAAAGATTTGCTTGACATTATGACAGATTACACAGACGGTAGAATAACAGAGGTTAAACCTGATGATGTATTAACATCTGATTTAGGATTAAACTCTTTTGAATTGTTTGATTTAATTTGTTTAATTGAAGAAAAATATGATATTTCAATTCCTGATAAAATTCTTCCTACTCTTGTAACTGTAAAAGATGTTGTAGAATATCTTGAAGAAAATGTTGAGGGTTAAATATGAGTGCTAAATTGAAGAACAGAAAGCCAAAAGAAATACCTGATTTGCACACTCTTAAAGAAATTATCATTTATGGCACAAAAAAGGGTGCTGATAAAAAACAGTTTATGTTTTATAACTTCGACAAAGAAGTAGAATCCAAGAGCTTCAATCAGGTTTTTTACGATTTAAAAGGTCTTGGTCAAAATTTATACAACCTTGGTTTAAAAGGCAAAAAAATAGCTATTTTAAGTGAAAACAGCTATTATTGGATTGCTTGTTATTATTCAATTATAACGGGTAATATGGTGTCTGTACCGCTCGATCCGAAGCTTTCTGATGATGAATTGGTCGAATTGATGATCAGAAGTGGTTGCGACGCTATTTATTACAGTACTGACTTTAACAACGCTATTGAATTGATGAAGTCTAACGATGATGTAAAAATAAAAGATTATATAAAAATTGAAGATTTTTACACATTAATTGAAAATGGCCACAAGAGCCTTGAAAATGGCGATGAATGTTACCTTGACGATGAAGTTAAACCTGAAGATCTTGCTTTTATCGTTTATACTTCTGGTACAACTGGCAAAAGCAAAGGTGTAATGCTTACTCAGAATAACGTTGCATCAGTTTGTGTTGCATCATCAAGAACAATAGTTGGTGGACATGCAATCGGGTTTTTACCGTTACATCATACTTTTTCATGGGTTGGAGCTTTGTTTGCAACATACCTGTTTAATGAATGGGGATTTGTTTGCAGAAGCATTAAAGATATTCAGAAAGATTTAATGGAATATCACCCACAACACTTTTCGGGAGTTCCTCTTGCAGTTGAAACTGTTTACAAAAAAATATGGTATAACGCAAAGAGATCCGGAAGAGAAGAAATATTGAAAAAAGGCCTTAAAATCAGTCGTTTTTTGATGAAATTAGGTATTGACAGAAGAAGAAAGATTTTTAGTGAAATTATTAAGAATCTTGGCGGAGAATTAGAAATGATTGTCTGTGGAGGCGCATATCTTGATGAAAAATATGAAAGAGGTATGTATGATTTTGGTATTCAGATTGTCAATGGCTATGGAATAACAGAATGTTCTCCGACCGTTACTTGCAATCGTCTGGATAATTTTAAATTTGGCAGTGCAGGATTACCGATTGAATGTAACGAAATTAAAATTAATGACCCTGATGATGACGGGGTAGGAGAGATTTATGTCAGAGGCTCTAATGTCATGATAGGATATTATGATGATGAAGAAGCAACAAAAGAAGCATTTGACGGAGACTGGTTCAAAACAGGAGACTACGGTTATATTGACGAAGACGGCTTCTTGTTCTTTAAAGGAAGAAAAAAGAACTTAATTGTTCTTTCCAACGGCAAAAATGTTTCTCCGGAAGAAATTGAAGATAAACTATCAAACATTGAATATGTTAAAGAAGTTATAGTTTATGAGGAAAAAGGTTTTATTACAGGTGAATTTTTCCTTGATACTGTGAATTATCCTGACGCAAAGGATAAAATAAAAGAGGATGTCAATGTTATAAACAAAAAAATGCCACTTTATAAGCAGGTTTCGGTTGTGAAAGTTCGTGATGATGAATTCCCTAAAACTACTACGTTAAAAATCAAAAGAAACTATAAATAATCGGAGGATTGATATCTTATGAAAATCAAATATAAGGTAATTAGTTTTTTACTTGTGATTGTTACTCTTTTTTCTGTTTTGTCAATCAATAATGTTATTGCAAAAGAGAGTAATCCATTTGTATCACACTATGAAGACGTTTACAACAATGGATATTCAGTGCCTAAAACTAAGGATTTTATTAAAATGCTTAACGTTTCAGGGCAATTATATGAAAAAATTACTGGTGTAGATATAATCTCTCAAAAAACTAGAATTACAATTGAAGGTTTTCTTAAAGATATTTATGACGAGATAAGTCAGGATACAGAAGAAACGATGGATTTTCAGCTGTTTTTTGACTCACTTCCGATTTCAAACCGTGCTGCAAAATCATTTTATCAATTTACAAACATTGATAAAGATATGTTTGTTGATTATTTATATCAAAAAACAAAAGAATATGATCAACAAGGCAATTCTCTGGCATCCGTTTATTATTTTGCAAGAATATATTTTTCCATTTTTGAAGAAATAATTTTCGGAATGTCACCTGTTAATAATTCTGAGGAAATATATCAGGTTGTTGTAAAAGTTGTTTATGAGGATGGTTCAACTGAAGATTTAACACCCGGAATTTATTATAATACACAAACAAAAATACTTTACAATGAAAACGGCAAGGGCGTTTTGAATCTTGGTTTTAATTTAGAATCAAATTCTTCTAATTACATTCTTACAACTGTCATAAACTCATGGCAACGTGGCTTTGGTTTCAGTCAGTTATACGATTTGCTTTCATATTCAACCCCATTCTTTGATTATGCAACAAAAAGAATTAAATTTATTTATGATCAAAAAGAATGGATGATTCAGCTCTGGAAAGGCAGATATATAATTACAAACGGATGTGAAATAGGTGTATATTATAGAGAATTAAACTCTAAGGGCACTTATTATGACTGCGTTAGTGATGAAGATATGTTAATGCTTGGAGTAGACCTTTATCATCAGGATGAATTAATTTTTTCAAGACAACCGACAATGCATTGGTGGCTGACAGGTTTTGCTTTTGCACCAAAATGTTATTTGCCTGAAAGTCTTCGGATGGAAGGCTCTGTCGGATTTGATGACAGTTTAATGGCGGAAGCATTTTACGAATCAATCAAGAAGATGGACGATATCAAATCTGAAAAAATTGATAATACAATTTTATTTATATGGTAATAAAAACCTGAGTTACAAACTATGATGTTCAGTAACTCAGGTTTTATTATTCAAACATTTTTCTCAGTTTATTTATTACTCTTTTTTCAATTCTTGAAACATACGACCTTGAAATACCGAGATTATTTGCTATTTCACGTTGTGTCATTGGTTTGCTATCATCAAGTCCGTATCTTTTTATGATTATTTCTTTTTCTTTCTTGTTATCAAGCTTTTCAATAAAAGTTTTTAATTTTTCACTTTTAATTTTAAAGTCAATATCATCTGATATAGTATCTTCGCAAAACATTACATCCATCAATGTAATAGGGTTTCCGTCACTGTCTGATTCAATAGGCTCATTAAGAGATATATCTTGTGACGATTTTTTTGCAGAGCGAAAATACATTAAAATTTCATTTTCAATACATTTTGCAGCATAAGTTGCAAGACGAGTACCTTTTTCACAGTTGAATGAATTTATACCCTTAATTAACCC
>JAFOEP010000084.1 GCA_017380115.1 Clostridia bacterium
AATTCATGATAATCTGAGTTTTGAAAATGGTGGAGCTATATATTCTGATCTGAATGGTGCTGTTTCTAATATTATATCTGGCAAAATTTATAACAATAATGCAAATTGTGGTGGAGCAATTTATTCTCAAAAAGGTATATTTGAAATAACAGGTGCTGAAATTTATTCAAACAGTGCAAATAATGGAGGCGCTATTTATACAAATGGTGGTACTGTAAATTTCCTGGGCGGTTCTATTTACAATAACAATGCAGATGTTGGTAAAGCTGTATACAACAATACTACATTCAATATGGGAGACTCAGGATTTATTGACAACAACAATGACGTTTATCTTCCTGATGGCAAAACGGTCAATATGATATCTAAAATAAACAGTAATAACGTTTCGTTGAATATTACTCCCGAAAAATATGAAAAAAATGTCAGAGTTATCAGCGGAACATATTGTGCAGCAAATTTCAGAAGAGTAGCAATTAATGACTACCAGACTCAGAATTGGCACATAAATTCAAGTGGTTATCTACTTACAGATGAAGTTGTTGAAGTTGCTCTTGTAAGTATTTTAGGTGCACATAGTGTATACTACACATCTCTTGAAGAAGCTTTTGCTGACATCGGTTCCAATGATGCTATCATTACACTTGTAGATGATATAAAAGTAAGTGAAACATTAAATGTTATCAGTCATATAACAATATTGTCAGATGGAAATAACAGGTCAATATTCAGTTCTGATGAATTGGACGGCCCTGTGTTTGTTGTTAAAGAAAATTGTTCTTTGATTCTTGGTGATAACGTCAATGAAGAAGAAAATGATTTAATTTATCTTGATGCTTCTGCAAATGAAAATTCTTCTTATATTATTATTGAAGAAAACGCAACTTTAAACATTTACAACGGTGCTGTTATTAACAATGGTAAATCCCAAACAAATGCAGCTATTAAAAATAATGGAACTATTTCAATGTACGGCGGAAAAATAATTGACAATTCATCTCAAAAAGGTGCTGTTGAAAACACTTTGACAGGTAAGTTCAATATGTATGCCGGAACTTTCTTAAATAATTATGTTTCAATTTATAACAACGGAGAGTTGAATCTTCATGAAAATGCAGCTTTTGGAGATGAAACGGTATTATTGTGTGAAGGAAAAACAATTAATATTTCCGAAGATTATACAGGCACCGGAAAAATTGCTGTAATTGAATGTGAAAAATATAATCTGAACAGTGCTTTGGTTGAAACAACCCTTGATAAAACAGGTTTTGTTGAGTTGTTCAGCATTAAAGATGAATCGTATTTCCTTGACAGCGAATTAAAGTTATGTGCAACAAAATTTATTCTGAAGTCTACATCTTCACTTTGTTATGATAGCGAAAATAAATATATAACAGGTGTTGAAACAGATATAAATAAGGCAGGAAATATTATTTCTCAATTTGAAAATTCAAATATTAAAATCTTTGATTTGAACAACAATGAATTGTCTGAAACTGACGTAGTAGCGACTAAATATATGGTTGCGCTTGTTGATAGTAACAATGATATTTATGATTATGCTTATATTTTAATTTATGGCGATGTTAATTCAGATGGCTTCATAGATGCAGAAGACGCTGTTTTAATCAGCTTTATGCATTATAATTATATTACAATAGATGATGATTGTATAAAAGAAGCTGCTGATGTGAATCACGATGGAGTTGTAGATTTGTCTGACTCTTGGATTGTCGAAGATGTTGGATTGTTTATGGGTACAATTTCTCAAAAAGTAGGAGGTTAAAGTTTAATAATGGGGAATTTGAAAAAGAGAAAAGTGAATAAAGGAATGACAAATAATGTTCCAAACAATAAAATTGTTTCAAAAGAAAAATTTTCATTAAAAGAAAAGATAATATGTATTTTTACGTTTGTTATTTGTCTTATTATAGGTCTTGGAACATTTTTCGGAATAAGAAATATCAATAACAATAAATTGAATGTTAATTTTAAATGTACTATATTAAACAAGGATTTAGGAAACGTAAACAGTTTAACAAAATCCAAGTCTAATTATGGTTACTGTGTTTTTTATCCTACTTTTAATAATTCAACAATTGATGACGTTGTTGAGAAACAGAATAAAACTATAATTAACGCATTTCTTAAAGACTATAAATCATATAAATCTGACGTTGAGGGAAAAGGAGCTGTTTTGTATAGCGACTATGAAATGATTGATTGTGGAGAATACTACCAGATTTTAAGAAAAAACGAATACAGAATTCCTGACGAAGAAAATATTTATACATACAATACAGTTTTTTATGATGTAAAAAAAGACAAGGTTTTATCGTTGAATGATGTTTTCGATTCCACATTTAAAGATTATATTTCTCATAACTACAAATATATGTTTGTAGATGAGTTTCAGGATAGTGACAATGTTCAAATTCAAACAATTGCGATTCTTAATCGAGTGTATGAAGGAAAT
>JAFOEP010000085.1 GCA_017380115.1 Clostridia bacterium
ATATATAAATATTTGCTTTTTCTTTTCCGATAAAATTAGCAGCGTCTTTAATTGAACTATAATAAGTATCAATTTCATCTATGTCGACACGGCAATTATACTCATGTTTTAAATATTCAACACTATCAAGAGAATCATCAACGAATTCAAAATCACCTGATGATGAAAAATCTATAATCTGAGGATAATATGTAAAATACTGACTATCAGCCATCGTTGTCCAATTTGTTCGACTAAACCCTGTCATTGAAGAAAATGCTGTATTTGAAGTCATCTCGGCAGTTTTAAGAGCTGTAGCGTTTGAATCAGTTGCATCAATGCGTTCGCTGTCATAATAAACATTTGAAATTGTTGTCGAAACTACATTTCCGCAAATTGCCCCATGCAAACCTTCAGATTCAACTTCACCGACATCATAACATTCTGAAACAGAGCCATATCGTGAAAAGCCTGTAATTCCACCTACATATGAAGCTCCTTTAATTTTTCCTCTATTATAACAATTGAAAATGTCTGCATAATTAGACGATCCGCAAATACCACCTGCATAGTTGTTTTCAGTAGTTATATTTCCAGAATTAAAGCTTTTTTCAATTGTTCCGTCGTTAATTCCACATATGCCTCCGACATAAGACAACGCACTTACATCAGAAACACAATAGCAGGATATTACAGAACCTGAATTATAACCGGTAATTCCACCACAATTAGTGTCAGATTCAACCGTTGATTTTGCAAAAGAACAACTATTTAATGTTCCTTCATTTTCACCGACTATTCCCCCACCCATTGATGTTGCAATAATCTGAGTATTAAACACTTTAATTGAACTGATATCACCAAGATTTGAGCCGGCAAGTCCCCCTGCCTTTGTTCCACATATATTCGAATCAGTTATTTTAAGGTTTTTTACAGTTGCGCCTGTTCTTATAGAGCCAAAAAGTCCCGATGCTTCACCTTCAGGAACATAAATTCCACTTACTGTTTTACCGTTGCCGTCAAAATATCCGAAAAATTCTGCTCCATTTGAACCAATTGGTGTCCACACGTTAAATACTTCTTCGTTGAATGCACCAATATTCAAAAGAACACTTTTCATCAGGATAGCTTTTGCATATTGATTCTGAGGAGTATCATCAAGTGTACCGTTTACAAGTCCTGCAAACCAGGCAAGTTCCTCCCCGTTTGTTATCATATATGATTCACCGTCAATATATATATCAGGTTTTTTAACTCCTAATGTCCACACGTCACTTTCCAACTGCCATGACAAAATCGGGAATCCATTATTTTCTTCCTGATAGTCTATAATAAAATTCCCGCCGTTTTTATTCAGAGAAACAATAAACGAATACCTCTTCATATCTAAAGTTGTCTTTACAATAGCAAATTCGTCACCACTATCGCATGTGCCGTCCAAATAATAACAATTTTCAACTTCTGCAATAGTGTTATATCCACAAACTGCCCCTTTGTCTTTATCGGAAGTAATTATTCCACAGTTATAAGAAACATAAACATTTCCAACATTGTTACCAACAATTCCACCGACTCGGTTTAAACCACTTACATCTCCTAAATTATAACAAGAAGTAACTTTTGAGCCTGAAGATGTGCCGACAATACCCCCGACAAATTTACCGGAAGAAGCGATTATTCCTGAGTTATAACAACTTTCAACAACTGTATTGGAAACAATGCAACCCGTTATTCCACCAATTCTGTTGCCTTGTGATGTGATAGTTCCTCTGAATGTTGAAGAGGATATTGTTACAAAGTTATTGCTATATCCTGAAATTCCACCACAATCTCCTGAAGGATTGTTAATTTCACCTGAAACTACACAATCAGAGATTACAGTTTCTTTCTGAGCAAACCCGCATATTCCACCGACATATTTATCAGCGTTGATTTTGCAATTATATAATTTTAAATTTTTAATTTTAGCATTATAAAGATATCCGAACAATCCCTGATATTGTTCAGTTGTATCAATATAAAGGCCATAAATAATATGGTTGTTTCCATCAAAATAACCCTGATATTTTATTTCTTTTGACCCAATAGGTGTCCATTTATTTGTATATTCTTCAAGTTCTATATTGTTAAGATAAATATCATTTGCCAACTTGATTTTCAGGTTTGTATAACCTGCTTCAACTTGCTTTGAAACCCATGCAAGTTCACTTCCGTTTTTAATATTATAAAAACCGTCAGATGTCTGCGACGGAGCAGTTGAAGAAACACTTCCATCCCACACACTAACAGCCTGTGTTGCAATATTAAACGAAAAATATGTAAAAATTATAAAAACAAAAGCTATAATCAACTTTATTTTTTTATTCACAACTAATTCACCCCTTACCAAAATTGAGCAAACTTTCTTTAATAACATTATAATTTATTTAATATAAAAAAACAATACATTTTTTAAAATATATACATGAAAAGACAAAATATTTTTGTACTGTTATCCCCTATTGAACATTACTTCAAATCTTCAATATTTTGTCACAAAACAAAGAGTCTGGACATAAAATATAAAAGTAAATAACGAAAGGAGTCTTTGTTTTGCAAAGAATGTACGAAAATTGTACACCATACAGATCAACGCCTCATAACGACTGTATGGGTCGTAATGACTGCATGGTTCGTAATGATTGCATCACTCGAAACGATTGTACAGGTCGTAACGAATGTATGAATCGCAATGAATGTATGAATCATAACGATTGTATACATCACGACGAATGCACAAATGAATGTGCAATAAGCATTTTTCCGGATCACGTTTCTGTTGCTATGGCGTATATCCCTTTTCAGACAAGCACAGATACTTATGAAGACATTAAAGCGTTAGAAAGAGGCACTTTATTCCCTGTTCTTGACAAACCTTTTTATGGCGGTGGTAACAGATGAACAAAAATTGTCTTTTAAATCAACTTTCCGCTGCTCAGTTTGCAATGTGGGAATTGCATCTTTATCTTGATACTCATCCGGAAGATGTATGCGCTTTGGCACTCCACAAGAAATACAGCCAAAAATATAACATGTTAAAAGATGAATTTGAATGCAAGTATTATAAACTCACTCCGGATAATGCTCAGGGCGTTTCCTGGCTCAGAGATCCTTGGCCGTGGGAGAAAGACGGGTGTTGCAGATAATGTTTCAATATGAAAAGAAATTACAGTTTCCTGTAAATATTAAAAATCCTAACCCAAAATATGCTAAGATCATTATTAGTCAGTACGG
>JAFOEP010000086.1 GCA_017380115.1 Clostridia bacterium
AAATCCGCTGTCTTCATTAACAGTTTCAATGCCTGAAATCAGATTTAATACAGAATATTCATTATTATTCCCCTGAAGTTTATCTGTGTAATAATAACAAAAATCGTTGTTTCGATTGTCGTACCATTCACTATCGTTTGCTTCGCTGATAATATATGGTACTTTTGAATTTGATGAAGACACTGCACCCAAGGATTTAAATTCGGTTACAACTTTTGTCCTGAGATATCCATTACCTTCGCCCTTATATTTAACATCAACTCTGAAATTGCCGACATAATTTTCATCTTCTGAATCAAGGCTGAATTTAATTGTTCCTGTTTCATTATCCAAATAATTTGCTGTTTCAACTCTCGTTGAACCTTTAATAAAATAACAATCAACTTTTGTGTTAAAGTTAGAAAGACTAAATGTTTCATTGTAGAATGTTGAAGAAACAAACCATGCAACAGTTATTCCGACAACAAGCAAAGCTATTGATATTATTATAAGCAAATTTTTTGTTTTATTTGTTTTTATTTTTTTCAATCTTTTCCACCACCTGATTAAGATGCAGAAGTAATACTTGGTGCAGCCTCTTCTTTATCTTGTGCTACATTTACTGTTATAGTCGAAGAATAACTCAACTTTGAAATATTACTTGTATCTTTGAGAGTGTTTTCAATTAAACCATATTCTGCCCAATACAAAATCCTGAATCCTACTGACTCACCTATTTCCAAAAGCGGTGCATTTGAATATTCAAGATGACTCTGATTATAAGCGTTAAGAATTGTAATTGCATCATTCTGGCTTATTCCATCAACAAAAGAAGCATTGAAAGTGTTAAGCTGAGTTTCAATCATGGTCTTTAATTCACCTTTTTGACTTCCTGATGCAACAACACTCTGTGTTATTTGCGGAAGCTCTTCACCACTTGCCGCTTTTTCTGTTTTCAAAACAATATATTCCAAACCGTTTTCTGCACTTTCAGCCGGTATATCAACATCGATATAAACTCTCGCAGGAATTTCACCCACATTTTTTACGGTTATATATTGTTCAAACACAACTTCGTCAAAAAGATATTCACCAAAATCCTCAAACTTTGTTGCACCTTTTAAATTGAAATTAACTGCTTTTTCTGAAACTGTTTTTGAATCAGTTAACAATGAAAATGTGACATCATATCTGTTATCCTGAGATTCATAAAAATATGCAGTTGTTGGTGACAAAAGCCCAAAATAACTTATTACAAAGCAAAAGACAGCTACTAATGAAATAAATTTTAAGTTTTTAATTTTGTTCATTTTCTGTCACCCCTTGCTTTTTATTGAGCTTATAAATTATTATTCTGAGTACAATAAATATTAAAACTATTGCTCCAATACCAACAGCCAAAACAGTTTTATTGCCTAATACAATTGACAAATAACCTGCCAGAGGAAGAGAAAACATTACTTTTCCAATTATATTCTCAGCTTTTGATTTTCCATCCTTTTCGGTAGCATTGTCGCCCTGAGTGTAAAACTCGTTGTCGTTTTTATCAATTTCAACAATTCGATGTGTAAACGTTGAATCACTGTTTTCGAATTTAACTGTTACAATGTCTCCTACTTTAAGCTTGTCAAAGGAAATCTGTTTTACAAAAACTACATCGCCTCTGTTAATCTTCGGACTCATACTGTCCGTCACAACTGAATATCCCTTGAACCCAAACGACATCATTGTTATTACAAACAACAACATTACAGTTAAAATAATAATTATTATATTTTTTATTATTGATAATAATTTCATACTACAAAATTTTCACTACATCAAGTTCAGTCCATGTCACATAGTCAGCCTGTTTGCTCTCAAAAACTATATTGACAGTGCTGATATTTCCCGAATTGTAAATGCTTGTTTCAGGACCACTGAAACTCAGAGAAGTTATTATTTCAATCTTCTCATTTTCAGCACCGCTTTCAGTATTGCTTTCAATAATGAAATCTTTTCCTTTATAGTAATAATATCCGTCTGTTGAATAAACCCAATTTTCATCAACAGTTATATCTAAAATTGAAGATTCATCTGTTTCGTAAAAGACTTCGTCTTCAATAAAGACGCCTTCTTCGTTATGGTATGAACATTCAATTTTTATTCTGACTTGTGTGTCTATATTTGATTTGTTTTCAATTGTAAATGGAGTTTCAACAAGCTCAACTCCCGGAAGTATTATAGTATCTTCCTGTTTTTCAACAAGGCTTCCTTCGAAAAGATAGTTAATGTTACCGCTTGTAAGATATTGATGTTTTGATGACCCGGCAACAAACCAAGCCTGTGTTGCATTATAGACGCCAACGCCAAAAACCAATGCAAGACAAAGAATCATACAAGCAATTCTTCTTTTCATCGTTAAGCCCTTCCCTTCTTTTTTCTTTTAAAAAATTCTATTTCTATTGCAAGATATATAATTGCTGACATAATGACAATTACTTTTGCAGTTTTCGTGTTAAGCAGCGTAAAAATTTTTCCGATAAATGGAATTGAAAAAACAACTTTTCCTTTTACATATTCATAATATGTATCCAATGGGTCGGAGGAATTGTTATTATCTCCTTTTGTTTCAAATGATTTTTCATTGTCATCTTTTGAAACAACTCTATGAGTACAGAATTTAGTTTGAGTATCATTTGAAAATGTAATAATATCATTAACTTGAATCTCTTCAAATGATGTTTCCTTGACAAACACAAGATGTCCTTCTTTTAAAGTTGGCCTCATACTTTCAGAATCTACATAAAATGCGTTAAGACCTGTTATCAAGGGTAAATATGCTATCAGACAAGCCACTATTAAAATAGATAAAACTATAATTGAAACAACATCGCTAATCTTTATTTTCATCTTTTGACTTTGCCTCACCTATTTTTTTGACTACGTTTCTGACCTCAAAAAGCATTATAACCAAAAGAGGTAAAATAATAACAACAAAATAAACTGATTTTGTGTTCTGTAAATAAGATATCGCATTTCCAACATAAGGTATTTTTGCTTGAACTTTTCCAACTATATCTCCCTGAGAAACCTTATATTTATCAATATTATAGTTGTTGTCACCCTTTGTCACAAATGTTAAATTGCCGTTATTATCTTCTATGTCAAAAATCCTATGAGTGTTTAACATTCCTTCAATTGCAGGGTCTGAAGAAACAAAAGTTATTACATCGTCAACTTTGAGTTCAGCTGCATCTGTCTTTTTTATTATCAGCAAATCGCCTTTTTTATATGTAGGCTCCATGCTTTGCGATGACACATTAACGATAGCTCTGTCAAGTATCATTGGTACTTTGTCAGAATTTATCATAACAATTGATATTACTAAGACAACAACGCACACTGCGCAAATTATTGAAGTCAGAACACTTAATAATATTTTAAAAAATTTCTTCATAATCAACTTTCATAAAATGACGCTTCTACGTTATCAATGCTTAATGTTTTATCATAGTACAAGTACGATGTGTCTGTTTTCAATTTCAAAGTATAATACACTTCGTAATCGCCCTGCGGACAATCAGACATACCTAAAATCTGTGCATTTGCAGTTTCGTTGTTAGACGTCATCAGAGTTGACAAAACCTTATCTCCGTTTGTAGAAGCTTTTACATTTCCATTTTTATCAACAAGACTTGCAGAAACTGCTATCTGCTGAGCCATTTCATCTGTATCTGTTATGTCTTTGAAGAACAGACCGAAATTTGT
>JAFOEP010000087.1 GCA_017380115.1 Clostridia bacterium
TGAAGGCGTTGAAACAAAACCTGCAACTCCGACAGAAACAGGTATTATGACATATACTTGTACAAGAGGTTGTGGCGCAACAAGAACAGAAGACATTCCTGTTCTGACAGGCCTTCTTCTTGCAATCTATAATGCAGAACAAATTATTGCTGAATATGAAAACGGTGATTCATTATTTACTTCAAAAGAAGGATTTGAAAGTGACTGGGCAACATTCCAACAGGCATACAACAATGCTATTGCAAACAAAGAATCTTCTCAGGAAGAACAGGAAGCAGCTGCACTTGAATTGGTAAAAGCAATTTCTTTGTTGGATAGTTACAGAAAACTTGACACTGCTGAATTGGAAGCAGCTTCTCAGAAAGCTCCTGAATATGATGCAGATTATTATGAAGTAAGTTCATATGTGTCATGGAGCAATCTTAATACTCAGGCTATTTCATTCATCGAAATGGCAGCAACAGGTGAAAAAACACTTGCTGACCAGATGGAAATGGATAACCTCACATTTATGCTTAACACATCTTATAATAATTTAAGATTGAAGAAAGCAGATTTCACAAACCTTAAAGCAGCATTGGATATTGAACAAGTAAAGAATATTGACTTTTATGTTGATGAAGTTGCTGACCCTGTGAGAGAGCTTATCAGTCAGGCTGACTTTACAAAGACAATACTTGAACAAGAATCAGTTGATAAACTTGCAGAAGATATTGTACTTGCTGCATCATATTTAACTGATGACAAACTTAAAAAAGCTGACTATACAGAAGTTGACAAAGCTATTGAATTAGCAAATTCTCTCACTCCTTCAAATTATACTAACTATGATGCTGTAACAGCTGCAATTGATGCTGTTGACAGAACTAAGTTGAGCACTGAACAGGAAGAAGTAGACGAAATGGCATTGGCTATTAATAATGCAATCAAGGCTCTTGTTCCGGCACTTGCTGATTTTACAGATTTGGAATTGGCAGTTTCAGAAGCACAAAATGTTACAAATACTGAATGGTACATTAACTATTATGTTGTTGAAAGCCTTATAAACAGTATTGACTGGACAACTGACATTTTCCATCAGTCAGAAGTTGATGAAATGGCAGCAAAAATCAGACAGGCAACTGCAAACCTGATTTTGAAAGATGCTGATTATACTTGCGTATCAGATGCAATTGATTCTCAGGACGCTCTTGGAAATATGGAAGATTATACTGACGAGAGTCTTGACAGACTTCAGACAGCAATTGCAAATGTTGAACCGGGATACAAAATTGACAGACAAGAAGAAGTTAATGCAATGGCACAGGGAATACTTGATGCTATAAGCAATATGGAACTTAAACTTGCTAACTATGAAGAACTCAGAAATCAAGTTGAAATAGCTAATAACATCGAAAAATCTAACTATAAAGATGTAACAGGGCTTAACGCAGTGATTGAATCAATTGACTGGAATGTTGACATCAGAAACCAGGCTGTTGTTGATAGTATGACATTGGCGGTAAGTGAAGAAATCAAAAAACTTGAACTTAAAGACGCTGATTATACTCAGGTTAATCTTGAAATCCAGAACGCACAGAATAAGATTGAAAACAGCGAATATGAATACAATGAAGAATCAAAACAAGCTCTTCAGGATGTAATTGATTCAATTGATTGGACTCTTAATATTTATTCTCAGGACATAGTTGACGGATATGTTCAGGCAATAATTGCAGCAAGTAATAATCTTGAATATGTTCTTGCTGACTATTCAGCAGTTAATGATGCAATCGAACAAGCTGAAAATATTGTCAGAACTGATTATGAAGATTTGAGCGAAGTTGATGCAGCTGTCAGAGCAGTTGATTTCACATTGAAAATCGACTGTCAGGAACAAGTTGATGCAATGGCTCAGAGAATCTTAGATGCAATTGGTAACCTTGAATATGCTTTGGCTGATTATACAGCTGTAAACCTTGCATTAGATGAATACAAAGCTATAAACAGAGATTACTATGCTGAAGAAGACCTTCAGAATCTTGATGAAGTTATTTCAGGAATTGTTATAGAAGGCTATAGAAAAGACAGACAGGCAGAAGTTGATGCAATGGCAATCAGCGTTTATGAAGCATTGAGAACACTTGATGATAAAATGCTTGATGCAGACCTGACTGAATTAAACAATGCTGTACAGAATGCTATTGACAAACTTGACGCCATGTATGCTACCGGATATGCATTAGATCCCGAAAAAGAAGATACAGTTTATAACTTGATTGATGAAGCCGGTTCATATGATGGAGTTAAAATAGATTCTCAGGGATTGGTTGATGATCTGACTCAAGCACTTATTGATGCAACAGAAGCACTTGAATATGCTTTTGCAATAACACCTGAATCAGAAGCAATTTTTGAAGACGGTTATGTTTACGGATTCAAAGAAGGCGTAACAGCAGACGAAATTGCAGCAATGGTTGATTATGTTGGTATTGCAACTGTTGAAGTTCAGAAAGCTAAAAAAGGTCTTGGAACAGGAAGCAAACTGATTTTCAAAGATGAAGACGGTGAAGTAATTGAAGAGTATACAATCATCATCTTTGGCGATGGCGACGGAGACGGCTGGATAGATATGTTTGACGTTGCAGTTTCATCTGAGGTTGCTAACTTTGCAGTTGACGCAGACGATACTACAATGAAAGCAATTGACGTTGACGGAAGTGGCTTCGTTGATTCAAGTGACGTGGCAATTATCATTTCAATTGCTAATATGGAAACAACAATTTCTCAGGACGGAAATTTTGTGATTGAATAAAAACTGATTTATACTATTAAAATTCA
>JAFOEP010000088.1 GCA_017380115.1 Clostridia bacterium
ATTAATATAACATATACATAATTTTATGTCAATATATCTTGAAGAAAATACGTTTACAAATTGCAAAAAGAAAAGTTTATAAAATTTATTAAAAATGCCACTAATTGTCCAATAAAATGAATAAATTAACAAAAATCTTGCAAAAAAGCAAAAGGTAAAATATGTTTTTAAAAGAAAAAATGCAAGAACAAAAATAAAAACTTGCAAAATTATGTTTTTGCAAGTTTTTATTTATATTTTATTTTCTTTTGTTTTTTAATATTTTTCTTAACTTTATAATACCGGTTAAAGCTGTGCCGAGTGTGGCAGAAGCAAGAGCAATATTTCTTTTTTGTTTGGAAGTGAATCTTTGGTCAATTTTTGCAACACTTTTACTTTCGATTCCAAAATCAGAAAAATAAAAGTTTTTAGTGTCAAAGGATAAATCCTTTTCGTTTATAGTGATGAGTTTTATGCCACATCTGTCACCATCGTGACAACCGAAAAATCCACTTGCACAGCATTGAGAAAGTAGGATATCGTCAACGTAGCCTTCAAAATCGTTCAAATGACTGTTTGAAAAGAAAGCAGCTTTTACATCACCGATATTTTTCCAACTTTCAAACTGTCCGTTATTAAAATCTGAACAACCGATAGGGTCACGGAAGTTTCCTGAAATATTGTCGTTAGGCAAAAAGTATTTATCTTTGTAAAAACCGTCACCTTTAATTGTTTTTGAAGATTCCAATGCTTTTGCTTCACGCATAAGATTGTATTCTTCGACAACCGGAATATGTTGAAAAACAAAAGACGGAACAACAGCGCTGTTTTCGTTTTTGATTTGAAGGGCTTTGTTTTCATACCATTCAATCTGTTCGTCGTGTATCCAATCGTATTTTGCAGAAATATCACTGTCAGGGGTTTTTCCGTTAGAGTCAAAAAACCAGAGATTAAATTTAACATTACCGTTGCTGTCTTCGATTAAAACGTTGTAATCGCCGTTTTCACTCATTGTAATTTTATCGTTGTTGAAAAGGCAGTTTTCATACTTTGAATATAAACTTTTAAGCTTGTTTTTAATATTGTTGTCTTTTTCGTCGTCACCAAAAACAACAGCAAGAGGTATGTTCAGTTTTTTGATTGTACTTGTAATAGTTTCAACAGAATCAAACAGTTGTTCGTCTGAATCACCAAAAGCACAGTCACCATTAAAGACGACCAGGTCAGGAGATAGTGCTTTTATAGAAGCTTCAAGAAAAACTTTGGTATCAATAGATTTAAGAATACTCTGTTTGTTTTTGTTGTCAGTTTTTTCATACAAATCAGAAGCAACGAGAATTTTAAATTTACCGTTTGAATTAAATTTTAAAGAATAATTATTCATCTTAATTCCTTCTTCAATTTAAAAATTATTTTTGTTTGCTTTTAAGAATATCAACAATAATATCAGCTGCTTTATATATATCTCCACAACCAAGAGTGATAATCAAATCTCCGTCCTGAGCATTGTCTGTGACATATTTTGCAATTTCTTCAAAAGTGTTAAACCATACGCTACCAGGGATTTTTTCTGCGAGATGAGAAGTATAAATTCCGATTGTATTTACTTCTCTTGACCCCATAATTTCAGTCATAACACATTTGTCAGGGATTTGTAACACTTTCACAAAATCATCAAACAACAATTTTGTTCTTGAATAGGTGAAGGGTTGGAAAATTGCCCATACTTTATTGTAGCCCATTTTCATTGCAGCGTTTAACGTAACTTCCAATTCTTTGGGGTGATGAGCGTAGTCGTCGGCAACAGTAATACCGTTATGTTTTCCGAGAAACTCAAATCTTCTTCCGGCACCTCTGAATTCTTCAATTGCACTGATGCATTCTTCGATAGTAACACCTGCCTCCATTGCACAAGCAATAGCTGCAAGAGTGTTGAAAACATTGTGTTCACCGGGGATTGATAGATTAACGTGACCAATAGTTTTTCCTGCTTTTACAATATCAAAAGAGGGGAAAGCAGAAGACGTTGTGTCAACGTTTGATGCGTAATAGTCATTAGTGTCTTTTATGCCGAATTTGACAATTTTCTTGTCCTTGATATTTTTAACAGCATCAAGAGTATTTTCGTCATCACCGTTGATAACTAATGAGTTAGTAGCATTGTCAGCAAATTTTGTGAATGAAGCTTTAAGATTATCAAGAGTTTTAAAATAGTCGAGGTGGTCCTCGTCAATGTTGAGAATAACTGACACATCAGGGTAAAGGTCAAGGAAAGTATCAACAAATTCACATGCTTCGCAAACCATAAGCTCATTGTGACCAACAACACCATAACTATCGGTTAACGGGAGCTTACCACCAATAACGGCTGTCGGGTCTTTCTTTGCAGACACCATAATATGAGTGAGCATAGAAGTAACGGTAGTTTTGCCGTGAGTTCCTGCGATGCAAATGCAGTTGTCTTTCATTTTCGTAATAGCCCCGAACAATTTTGAACGTTCAAATGTCGGAATACCGGAATTTTTTGCAGCAACTAATTCAGGGTTATCACTTAAAAGAGCAGCTGTATAAACAATCATTTCGGCACCTTGGATATTTTCTGCTTTTTGTCCCATATAAACTGGAATACCAAGGTTTCTGATTCTTTGTAAAATGCTGCTTTCGTTGTTGTCTGAACCGCTAAGCTCATAACCTTCTTCGTGAAGTATCTCTGCAAGAGGGCACATTCCTGAGCCACCAATACCTATAAAATGTATTCTTTTAACAGTTTTTAATAATTGTAATATATCGTTCATTATGAAATCGAATCCTTTCACAATATGAATTTAACTTCTGAATTAATATTATACAACATTTAAGATGAAAAATAAATAGAATTTTGAAAAAAAATAAAATCGGCTTGTTTTTTTCAAGCCGATTTTATTTAATGTATTGTTATCTGTAATGTCCCCATGAATCAAATTCAAGATAACGAGTAGGAATCCAGGTTTCAACATTGTTGATTCTTGTTTTGCCATAACCGTTTCTGACGCTGTAAATTTCAACTTTCTGACCGTCTGAGAATGTAGAAATAACAGCTGAATCAGGATTGTTATAATCTGCAATACCTTTAACTTTTTCAGAAGAACTGATAGAACAATTCATATAAAGATTTTTTGATGTATCTTTTCCGAATATTTCAAGAGCGTTACTGAAAGACAATTTGTCAGGATAATATTGAGTTGTTGCAGAGCTGCTGTTGGAAGAAGCAGATGCTGTAACTTTGATATATTGGAGATAAACCCAACCGTTAATGTCAAAGTTTGAAGTTTTACCCCATTTACCGTCAGAACTGATTTCAGAAATAACAACGCGTGTGCCGTTTGTCAAAGGAGCATAACCTGAAATGTTGTAAGTAGGTTCGTGTCTGAGATAAATCGGTTCGCCACTTCCTGTGCTTACATAACCGACTGAACCTGCAGAAATTTTGTCAGAAGAAGGTTTCTTGGTTGTGTTTTCTTCTTTCTTTGTTGTAGATTCTTCTTTTTTTGTTGTGGTTTCTTTTTCAGTAGTTTCTTTCTCGGTAGTTTCTTTTTCTGTTTTTGAAGTATTGTCTTCTTTTGAAATCTGAGTTTCAGAGGTTGAAGGAGTCTCAGGTTTATTTGCAGAAATGTTTTTGTAAAGCTTGATTCCACCGAAAACAGCAACAGCAATAATGCTGAAAGTGAAGAGGAAAACAAAGAAAGCTCTGAAGAATCTCTTTACAGCTTTGTTGCCTCTTTTTTTGTTGTTTTTATTGTTGTTACCGGGAGTGTAATAGTTGTTTTTGAATTTGCCGTATTCACTCTTGTAATAATTATAGTCATTATTATTGTTATTAGCCATAATATTACCTCTCAAAAATTATTTGCTTTAATTATACAATTAATTTTTCTTATAGTCAAGCAAAGGAAGAAAATTGTAATAATTATTTTTTATTTGTCAGAATAACAGCTTGTTTGTTGAAAAAAATGAAATAGTATAATTAATAAAAGTGATGGGATTAAAAGACTGATTAATTTCAAAGAAAACATTATAACAAATAGTTGCTAAAAGTAAAAAAGTGTGATATAATTTTATTAAAATAGGGTTAGAATGTATTGTTCAGATAAATAACAAGATTTATTGTGTTTTTGTAATCAGATAATACAATTAAAAAGTTCAAGAGGTATATGATGAGAATATTGGGGATAGATCCCGGTTATGCGATAGTGGGTTGCGGAATTGTTGATTATAAAAACAACAACTTCAAAGTTGTTGAACATTGTGCAATAACGACTCCGGCAGGGATGCCATTCAACAGAAGACTTGAAGTTATATATGACGAGTTGACTGATCTGATAAAAAGGACACAACCGGAAGTAATATCCATGGAAAAGCTTTATTTCAACAGCAACCAAAAGACTGTAATTGACGTAGGTCAGGCAAGAGGTGTTTTGATGTTGGCTGCTCAGAAATCAAATCTTGAAGTGTTTGAATATACGCCGTTGCAGGTCAAACAAAGTGTTGTAGGGTACGGCAGAGCAGAAAAAAAGCAGATTCAAGAGATGACAAGAGTGATATTAAAGCTTGATAAAATACCAAAACCAGACGACGTTGCTGATGCTTTGGCTGTTGCTATTTGCCATGGACATTCAAGTGGCTCACTTATGGGAAAATTAAGAAATTTAAAATAAGGTGAAGATATGTTTTATAGCTTGTCCGGAAAAGTAATATTTATTGATGAAACGTCTGTTGCAATAGATTGTTCAGGCGTAGGATATCATGTGTTTACTTCGCAAAACACTTTGAGAAGCGTTGGTTCAGTCGGTGATTATGTTACTGTTTATACATATCTGAATGTAAGAGAAGATGCTATGGAACTTTATGGCTTTTCTACAAAGAATGAGCTTGACAGCTTCAAGCTTCTGATCGGTGTATCAGGTGTCGGGCCGAAAGCTGCTCTTGCAATTTTGTCTCAGATGTCTGTTCAGGCTCTTGCTTCAAGTGTTGCAATTGGTGATGCAAAAGCAATAACACTTGCAAAAGGTGTCGGACCTAAAATGGCACAGAGAATTGTGCTTGAACTTAAAGGCAAAATGAATATTGACCTTGAAGATGTTGTCGGAATAAAAGCAGAGGATATTCAGAGAGCAGAAAGTGCAAATGCGTCAGAAGCAATTGACGCGTTGATAATGCTCGGATACAATAAAACGGAATGTGTTGCAGCGTTGAAAGGTGCAGACACAAATCTTTCTGTTGAAGAACTGATAAAATATGCTCTTAAAAATATGATTAAATAAAGGAGATAATCAATGGAAAGCGATTTTGAAAACAGAATAGTAACGCCGGATTATTCTTCTGAGGATGTTGATGTTGAGCTTTCACTTCGTCCAAAAACATTAAATGATTATGTTGGACAGGAAAAAGTAAAAAGTAATTTATCAATATATATACAGGCAGCAAAAAAAAGAGACGAAAATCTTGATCACGTGTTACTATACGGACCACCCGGTCTTGGAAAAACAACTCTTGCAGGGATAGTTGCAAATGAAATGGGAGTCAATCTCAGAGTGACATCCGGACCGGCAATTGAAAAGCCGGGTGACCTTGCAGCGTTGCTTACTAACCTCAATGAAGGCGATGTGCTTTTTATTGATGAAATACATAGGCTGAGAAGAAGCGTTGAGGAAGTATTGTATCCTGCAATGGAAGACCACGCTCTTGATATCATCATTGGTAAAGGTCCGTCAGCAAGGTCAATACGACTTGATTTGCCGAGCTTTACCTTGATAGGCGCAACGACAAGGGCAGGGCAGTTAAGCGCTCCGCTGAGAGACAGATTCGGAGTTGTTTTAAGGCTTGAGCTTTATTCAACAGATGAGCTTACAGATATTGTGTTAAGAAGTGCAAATTTGTTGAATATTGAAATTGATGTTGAAGGTGCAAGAGAAATAGCTTCAAGATCAAGAGGAACGCCGAGAATTGCAAACAGATTGTTGAAACGTTCACGAGATTTTGCTGAAGTCATCGGAAAAGGCGTTATTACTCTCGATAACGCAAGCCTGGCACTTTCGAGAATGGAAATTGACGATCTTGGACTTGATAATATAGACAGACTTTTGTTGCTTTCAATGATAAATAATTATAACGGAGGTCCTGTCGGACTTGAAACTATTGCAGCAACAATAGGCGAAGAAGCAATAACGATTGAAGACGTATACGAACCATATCTTATGCAGTTGGGATTTCTCGCAAAGACTCCACGTGGACGAGTTGTGACAGCTGCAGGATATAAACATATGGGTATAGAAATGCCGGGACAACAAAGTATGATATGAATTAAAAAAGGAGATTTGTATTATGGGTAGATTATTCGGAACAGACGGAGCAAGAGGAGTTGCTAACACAGAATTAAGTTGTGAACTTGCAATGCAGATTGGACGAGCAGCAGCAACTGTTCTTACAAAAGATTGCAAAAACGAAAGACCAAAAGTAATGATAGGAATGGATACAAGAATTTCATCTGAAATGCTTGAAGCAGCTATCACAGCAGGTCTTTGCTCAGTTGGTGCAGACGTACTTCTTTTGGGCGTAGTGCCTACACCTGCAGTTGCTTTTCTTGTAAAGAAATACAATTATGATGCCGGAATTATGATTTCTGCTTCTCACAATCCTTGTGAATACAACGGAATAAAAATCTTTAAAGGAGCTCCCCGCGGCCGTGAAGATATGGGCTATCCTCCCCTGGTCACCCCCACCTCTCAGATGGTCGGCGTCCAGGCTGTCCGCAACGTTCTGGACGGCCAGCGCTAC
>JAFOEP010000005.1 GCA_017380115.1 Clostridia bacterium
GATTATCTTCGAGAATCAGCACGTTATATTTTTTTGCAAGCTCATACACTGCTTTTCTTTTTTCCAGAGACATTGTGATTCCTGACGGATTCTGGAAGTTTGGAATTGTATAAATAAATTTAACATTTTTATTGTTTTTCAACGCTTCTTCAAGCTTTTCTATGTTCATTCCATCGCTTTCAACAGGCACTCCGCACAAGTTTGCTTTATATGAACGGAAGCAGTTCAACGAGCCGATAAAAGATGGTGTTTCACAAACAACTGTGTCGCCCTCGTTGATAAATATTTTTGTTGTCAGATCCATAACCTGCTGTGCGCCGGAAGTGATAATAATGTTGTCAAAATCTCTTGAAACATTATGCTTTTCTTTCATATAAGACATAATTCTGTTTCTCAAAGGTTGATAACCTTCACTGATTCCATACTGCAACGCAGCAACAGGGTTTTCACGAAGTATTTCCTCTGAAATTTTTTTGACTTCTTCAATCGGAAATGCTTCAACTGACGGATTACCTGCCGCAAAAGGAATGACACCCGGTTGAGAAGTAGCTTTTAATATTTCTCTGATTGCTGATGGCTTTAAAGATGATATTCTATTTGAAAAAATATACTCCATTTTCTTTCTCCTATAACGATTTTTTGTGCCTTTTTAAGCTATATATAGTTATTATATCATAACATAACAAATTTTGGAATAATTTTTTAATTTTATTGACATTTATTTAATTTTTATTATATACTCTATAAGTAAACAAACAATTAAGGAGATGTAAATATATGATATCATTTATACTTACAGTTTTAAGATTTATGGTTGCTGCTTCTATGCTTTTTGGTCAATTAATCACACCAAAAACAGCCGACAAGGTTGGTGGAGAAGACCTGTATTTCTACGATTGGGACAGCAGTATGGTCTATTCGTCAGACGTATATGCGCACACTATCGTCAAAGACCCTGATGAAGATTTTGTGATTCTTAATATTACAGACGTTCAGTTAAATTCACTTGACCCGTTCGGTTTGTTTGGTGAGGTTGCCGACAGAGTTATTGACGAGCTTATTGAAAGGACTCAGCCCGACCTTATAACTATGACAGGTGATAATGCTTGGGGTGCAACAGCATACATAAAAATAATCGAGAAAATTGAATCGTTTGGTATTCCGTGGGCACCTATTATGGGTAATCACGACGGTGAATTGACAATCAGTGAATTCTGGGCAGCATATCAACTTTACAATGCTGAAAATTGTCTTTTTGAGTTTGGTCCCAAGGATATGGGATACGGAAACTATATCATAAACATCGAAGAAAACGGTGAAGTTATTCACACTCTCTTTATGATGGATACACATTCTTCCACAGACAAAGAATGTGGTGGTTATGATCACCTCTGGGACAACCAGATTGAATGGTATAAATGGGCCGTCAAGGGAATCACAAAAGAAAACGGCAAAATCATAGACAGCTCTGTATTCATTCATATTCCTGTTCCTGAATTTGCAGACGCATGGAATTCTATTCATGACGAAAACGGAAATCTGATTGAGCCTTACAAGAGCGCTGATTATTGCATAAAATACGAAAGTATCTCAATGCCAAAATTCAACAACGGCTTCTTTGATGTGTGCAAAGAGCTTGGCAGCACAAAAAATATTGTTGTTGGTCACGACCACCTGAACTGTTCTTCTATTGACTATCAGGGCATCGTCCTCACTTATTCAATGAAAACGGGTGTTGGTTGTTATGCAGTTGAAAATCTGATTGGCGGCACAACTTTTACTTTTGATTCTCAAGGAAAATCAACCATCAAACATGAGTTCGTTGACATAAACAAATACATGGAAGAATAATGATTAAGTTTTAATAACAATCGTTTTATTATATACTTTGCAAATGTAAACAATTAAGGAGACGTGAATTATGCTTTCATTAGTAAACAAAGGAATAACACTTGTTTTTTCTACTTTTTTCATTTTAATTCAAATGATTTTCCCGATAACACCTGATTTTGTTGGTGGGGAAGACAAATATTTGTACGATTGGGACAGCAACATGACCTATTCATCAGACGTTTATGCTCAGACTATTGTCAAAGACCCTGATGAAGATTTTGTGATTCTCAACCTTACTGATATCCAGCTCACTCCTTTTGACTATCTCGGAGAAGTTGGAGAAATTGCACATTTCGTTATTGATGAGCTTGTCGAAAGGGTTGACCCTGATCTCATAACTGTAACAGGCGACAACGCAGCCGGTCCGACAGCATACCTGAGATTAACCGAAAAACTTGATTCTTATGGTATACCATGGGCACCTATTATGGGCAATCACGATGGTGAATATATAATCAGTAAATTCTGGGGAGCATATCAGTTCATCACCGCTGAGAATTGCGTTTTCCAGATTGGCCCTAAGGATATGGGATACGGGAACTATATTCTGAACATCGAAGAAAACGGCGAAGTTATTCACACTCTCTTTATGATGGACACTCACTCTTTCACAGACGTAGAGCACGACAATTATGATCATCTCTGGGATAACCAGATTGAATGGTATGAATGGGCAGTTAAGGGAATCACAAAAGAGAACGGAAAAATTATTGACAGCTCTGTTTTCTTCCATATTCCTGTTCCTGAATTTATAGATGCCTGGGAATCTATCCACGATGAAAACGGTAATATGATTGAACCTTACAAGAGTCAGGAATTTTGTACAAAATATGAAAGTGGCGGATATCCTTACTTTAACAACGGTTTCTTTGATGTGTGCAAAGAACTCGGCAGCACAAAAAATATCGTCGCAGGTCATGACCACGTAAACTGTTTCACAATTGAGTATGAAGGTATCAATCTCACATATTCAATGAAAACAGGTATTGCTTCTTCTTACAGACCAAATACAGTTGGCGGCACAACAATCACTATTGATTCACAAGGAAATTCAACAACAAATCACGAGTCTGTTGATATAAGCAGTTTTCTTGATGAATAATTGTTCATCTGTTAAGCAAAAAATTAACCTACCGTAACGCTCGGCGTTACGGTAGGTTTTCTTTTTTATAATCTTATTTTGTCATTTTTTCCTGTTTGACTTTTACGTCAATTATATTTCTTGATGCAAGTTCTTTATGAATATCTTCAACGCTGATTCCCATTTCGACCATAAGCACCATTGCGTGATATGTCAAATCGGCAAGTTCATAGATTGTCTCTTTCTTGTCGTCAGCTTTTCCGGCTATGATAACCTCTGTACATTCTTCGCCAACTTTCTTCAAAATCTTGTCTATTCCCTTTTCGAAAAGATAAGTTGTGTATGAGCCTTCCGGTTTGTTTTCTTTTCTTCCTTTGAGAAGGTCATACAATCCCTGCAAACTGAAAGATTGCAATTTGTCGCTGACAAAAACAGGATTCTCAAAGCAGGAATCTGTGCCAAGATGACAGGCAGGTCCGTCTTTTTCAACTTCAACAACAAGAGCATCTTTGTCGCAGTCGGCAGTAATACTCACGATA